>JAJDEC010000020.1 GCA_029259995.1 Phycisphaerae bacterium | reverse complement strand
CATCAACAACGGCGATACGATTCGAATCGACGGCGTCAAGCGCGGCGGTCGCGACATTCCCGGTGAAGATTTCATCGTCGGAACAACGGGGACGACAGTGGCGGATTTCCTTGCGTGGGCCGACGAGGCGATGGGTATCGATACGACGGCCGGCGTCGCCGGAAACCCGGGAACGACGGTCACGGTCGACGGCCGTCTCGAAATCCGGGGGAATGCCGGGACGCAGAACTCGATCTCGATTCAGGCGGGTACGTTGCTGAGCGATGGGCCGGAGCAGATTCCCTTCGCATTCACAGAATCGCAGGCCGCCAATGGAGAGAGCACACACACGACATTCATTGTCTATGACACATTGGGAACGCCCGTAACGGTCGACCTGACGATGGTGCTCGAGGAGCGGACGACGGGACAGAGCGTCTGGCGATTCTACGCCAATTCCGGAGACGACTCGGATGTCGAATTTGCAGTCGGTACGGGCACGATCACGTTTGACGCGAACGGCCAATACACCGACGCACCGCAGAGCGGCGTTGTGATCAACCGCGTCGATACGGGTGCCATCGATCCGCTCGCCGTCAATTTCGACTTCTCGAAGATCAGCGGACTGAACACGAACAATTCCGCGGTCGTCATGAGTTTTCAGGACGGTTTCGCGACGGGTACGCTGATCGACTACAACATCGGCCAGGACGGAACGATTCTCGGTACATTCAGCAACGGTCTGAATCAGACGCTGGGGAAGATGTCGCTGGCGACGTTTTCAAATCCGGAAGGTCTGCTCGCTCGATCCAACAACACTTACTTCGTGGGACCGAACAGCGGCGAGGCGAGAATCACGGCGCCGCTCGTCCTGGGCGCCGGCAAGATTTCCGCCGGCTCGCTGGAGTTGAGCAACGTCGACCTGTCGCGCGAGTTCATTAATCTGATTACATCCTCGACGGCGTTCTCGGCGGCATCACGGGTCGTGTCCACGTCGGACCAGTTGTTGCAGGAACTGCTGCTCGTCGCACGGCGATAAGTGTGAAACGCCGGGTTCGGAGCGGTTTGACATGATTTCAGTCACGCGACTCAACGGACATCGCGTCGTCCTCAACGCGGATTTGATCAAATTCCTTGAGGAAACGCCGGACACAATGATCACGCTCCTGAATGGCGAACGGATCATCGTCAAGGAGCCGCTCGACGAGGTCGTGCGTCGCGCGATCGACTATACACGGCACGTCCGGGCGTTCGCGGTGTGACGATGCGCGGAATCCACAGATCGACCAATGCGGCTCGATGAACAGACTGAGTCGGCAATCTCTGCGCATGCGGCGCAAACTGCGACAGCGACGAAACCGAATCTTCGAAAGGATATCGAAGGTTCGGTTTTGTCATGCATAAGGTTAAGGCTGAGATCGCCTGCTCACGCAGAATTCGCGTTCACGTTGCCAATCATGCAATAGCCGCGCGGAGATTCGACCGATAAGAGAGAGTAGGCGTTGCAGCCACGCGCGCCGCTATTACGGAGACAACGCGCAAAAATGGCCGAAGAGCCCAAAACAGATGCGTCAGACGCCAGTGAAGCGTCCAACGCCAAGTCGGGAAAGATGAAGACGATGGGACTCTTCGGCGGCGTCATGCTGCTCGAAGGTCTGGCGATCTTCTTCGCCATGAAGTTCTTTTCGCCCGAGCCGGATCCGACGATGGGCATGGACCCGGAACTGACGGCGGCGACACAGCCCGCGCTGGCGACGAAAGAGCTCGAACTCGCCCGGGTTCGCGTTCAGAACACGAATGGTGAGCGAACGATTCTTTACAGTGTGACGGCGAATATCGTCGTGCCGAGTGAGCTGGAAACGCAGGTACAGACGTTTCTCGACAATCATCGCGCCGCGATCAATGACATGCTGAGCCGAATCATTCGGGCCGCCGAGGACAAGCATCTTCACGAACACGGACTTGAGACGCTGAAGCGACTGATTCGCTTCGAACTGACGAAAATGATCGGCGAGGAGCTGACGATCGAGCGCGTGCTCATCTCGGAATTCACGCCGTTGCCGACAGGCTTCTAGTTTCGCGGGGCGGATGCAGCGCCTCGGATTCGCCGATTTCAAGAGACTCGGAGTCGTGCTGTCGAGTCGGCAGCGACTCACGCAATTGACCGCCATGGCTGAACAACCGCCCAACAATCCCGAGGAAAATGCGACCGACAGTGACGCCGGTGCGTTTCAGGGGTTCTCCCAGGAAGACATTGACGCTGCGCTCGCAGCCGCCAACTCGGGCGATGCGCCTGCGCCGTCGGAGGACGCGTCCGCTCCGGACGGCGAACTGTCCCAGGCGGATATTGACGCGGCGATGGCCGCTGCCGGCGACGAGCCGGAATCCTCGGATTCATTCTCGCAGGCGGAGATCGATGCGGCGATGGCGTCAGCCGCCGTCGGCGACGACGCGCCGCCCGCGTCGGATCTCGTCAACGCCGACGGTACGCCGAAGCTTGATTCGCAGGGGCGACCGTTTGATGAAGCCGCCGCAATGATGGCAGCGGCGATCGAAGAAGAGAAGGCGGCCGCGGCAGCCATGGCCGCGGCAGCGCCGGCGCCGGCCGCCGCTCAGTCGGCGCCGATGCCACCGCCGCCGGCGGGCTCGACCCCCATGGACATTCCGGATTTCAGCGCCGATTTCGATCTTGCGGACGCCAAGGGCATCGGGCTGTTGAATGACGTGCAGCTCGACGTTCGAATTGAACTGGGGCGATCGGAGTTGTACATCGAAGACGTACTGAAGCTCGGTAAAGGGGCGGTCGTTGAGCTGGATCGGCTTGCGGGCGATCCCGTCGATGTCATTGTGAACGATCGACTCGTCGCTCGCGGCGAAGTTCTCGTCCTGAACGACAATTTCTGCGTTCGCATCAGCGAGATTCTCGTGGGCAAGGACGACAGCTGATGAAGCCTGAAGTCGATTCCCGAACTCGAAGCGGCCGTACTGCGATCTTACTGGCCGCCGCCGTCGTGATGGCAGTCGTTGTTCGCGGCGTCAAGGCCGACGACAGTCCGGAACAGGTCGGCCCCAGCGTTCCCGCCGGCGTCGAGTCGCGTGACGACGCGGGCACGGCAGGGCTGGCCGCGAATTCGTCGAGTGAGATCCCGATTCCACGCCGTCAGTCGGAATTGACGCGACTCAACGATTCCCGGGCAAATGATGCGGCGGGGATTCAACTGCCCAAGTCGAGTGTGTTCGAGACGTTCTGGCCGATGCTCGCCGTGTTGGGTCTGATCGTTGTCTGCGTGGCCGCAATTCGGAAGTGGCTGCCGCAGGCGACGCGAATCAGCGGCGGCAGTGTTATCAACATCCTCGCACGGCAGTACCTGTCGGGCAAACAAAGTCTCGCCCTCGTCAAAGTCGGCAAGCGCGTCGTTCTGGTCGGCGTGACGCCCGAAGCCATGTCGACGCTGACGGAAATCAGTGATCCGGAAGAGATCGCCTCGATCGCGGCGTCGTTGCAGCGAGGAAAAGTCGATTCGTTCTCGTCGGCGTTGTCGCGTGAGTCGCTCGAAGCGATGGATGAACCGGACGACGCGGACGAAGCGGAGGAATCTTCCCCGCGGCAAAGGCCCGGGCGAATGGGTGAGACTGAGACGCGCATCCACGACCTGGTCGGACGAATCCGTGCATTGTCGACGGGTTCGACGGCGCCGGCATCCGGGGCGCCGCGTCGAAAGTGATAGACAGAAAGTGGATCGTGTCGAACTGACAGGATGTCGGATCGATGCGTTTTCCGAGCGCGCAACGGAGTTGCGCGACGCCGATTGGCGACAGGCGCAGGAGGCGCCGACGATTCATGTCCCGTCTTGCGTTAGCGGCAATCATCCTGGCTTTCGCTTCGAGCGCCGTCCATGCGCAAGTGGTCGATCCCGCGCCGACGCCGAATGCGGGCAGCTTTGACAACGCCATGGGCGTTCCCGATGTCAGCGCACTCCTGCCGCCGGCCAAAGACGGCGAAGGCGTCAGCTCGACGCTGAAGATACTCGTCCTGCTGACGGTCCTCTCACTCGCGCCGTCCATCCTCATCATGATGACGAGCTTTACGCGGATCCTGATCGTGTTGGCGCTGTTGCGCCAGGCGATCGGTACGCAACAGCTGCCGCCAAGCCAGGTCATCACGGGGCTTTCGCTCATCATGACGATGCTCGTCATGGCGCCGACGTGGGCCCAGATGAAATCCAGCGCCGTCGACCCGTATTTCGAAGGTGAGATCGGTCAGTCGGAGGCCTTCGATCGGGGCGTCGCACCGCTGCGAGCCTTCATGTTCCGCCAGATTTCCAACGCCGAGAACGAAGAGTACGTCTATCTGTTCGTCGAGTATGCACGACAGAAACCGCTGGCGCCGAATGCGACGCTGCTTCCGAGCGAAGTCAATCTGTCGGAGCTCATACCGGCTTTTGTGCTGAGTGAACTCAAAACCGCGTTCGTGATGGGCTTCCGGATTTACCTGCCGTTCCTCGTGATCGACATGGTGATTGCGTCCATCCTGATCAGCATGGGCATGATGATGCTGCCGCCCGTACTGATCTCGCTGCCGTTCAAGTTGATGTTGTTTGTTTTGGCGGACGGCTGGGGAATGGTGATCGCATCGCTGTTGAACAGTTTTGTCTGACGATGGATGCGGGCGTTGCAGCGCCGCTGCGCTCTGACGGCCGCGAAAGGTAAGTGATGACGCCCGGAATGGCAGTGGACATGAGTCGCGACGCCTTGCTTGTCGCGCTGATTCTGGCGGGACCGATCATGGCGATCGGGATGATCGTCGGTCTCGCGATCAGCGTGTTTCAGGCCGTGACGCAATTGCAGGAACAGACGTTGACATTCGTGCCGAAGATCATCGGCATGGGCGTGGCGGCAGCGTTCTTTCTACCGTGGCTCGTGATGCGAATGATTGAGTATACCCAGCGATTGTGGATGGGATGAGCACAGTGTGGAACCGGCTAATAGCCGGTTCCGAAACGGCGTTCGGGTTTGTTGCGTTCCGGGGAACCCGGTGACACGTGTCAACGATCGAGGGATTGGCGAAAGCTTCTGATCGTATACGGCGAATTGCATTGATTGGGTCGCATTGCCCTGGTGACGGATTTCGAACACTTGACGAACAACATGTGTTTCACGATTCGCCCGAGGCGCGTGCGTATGGAATTCCGAAGTGTGCAACCGGCCGATTCGGCTGTGTTCGAACCGGCTATTAGCCGGTTCCACACTTTGAGGGCGCACGATGGGAACTGAGGAAGTACTGAATGCCGTTCGAACTCCTGCGATACCAGATGCTGCTGCCCGCGTTCGGGCTGGTGGTTGCGCGCGTCGCGGGGCTGGTCCTGGCGACGCCGATGTTCTCGAGCAAGCAGATTCCACTGCCGATCAAGATCTGGCTCATCGCCACGCTTTCGTTGATGGCGTTCCCAGTCGTGCAACCGCATCTGCCGACGGACGTAACGATCGGGATGGCCGCGACGGGCATGGTCGGCGAACTGATGATCGGCTATCTCCTCGGCTTTGCGGCGGCGATTGTCTTTTACTCGGCGCAGACGGGCGGCAAGATCATCAGCCATCAGGCCGGCATGGCCCTGGGCACTGTCTTCAATCCGATCTTCGACGAGGAGTCGACGGTTCTCGACCAGGTCTGGTTCTTTACTGTGACAGCCGTGTTTCTCCTCGCGCGCGGACACATCGCCGTCATCATGGTGCTGCTGTCGAGCTTCGAGAATGTGCCGCCGCTACTGGCGTCGTTCGATGGGTCCGTGGGTGAATTCTTGATCGCCATGATGAGCGACATGTTTGAACTGGCGATTCGATTGGCGGGGCCGACGATTCTGGCGCTGTTTGTCACGTCGTTGTTGATGGGCTTCCTGACGAAGACGATGCCCCAGTTGAATATTCTCTCGGTCGGTTTCAGCCTGAAAATCGGGGCCGCGCTGTTTGTGGCGGCCATCACGATCGGATTCGCGGAAGACATGATTCTCAACGCGATCGATCACAGTCTCGACCAGGCGGGGGCGTTCTTCGAAACGTCCGCGACGGCCTTGATCCGGGGAGGCGCCGATGCCGGATGATGCCGGCGAAAAAACGGAAGCGCCAACGCCGCGACGTCTGTCGGAGGCGCGCAACAAGGGACAGATCGCAAGAAGCACGGATCTCAATTCGGCGCTGCTGCTTCTGGGCGGGCTGATCGGTCTGCGCATCTTCGGTCCGCAGATGATCGGCTCGCTGCATGAGACAATGCGACGCAATCTTTCCATGACGGAGTCGTCGGCGGACCTGGCGCTGGATCTTGCCACGATCGTTCCACAGATCGGGATGCTGATCCTCGGGGCGGCGGGCCCGGTTCTCGTCGTGCTCATTCTCCTGGCGGTCGCGTCCAATCTGCTGCAAGTCGGATTCATTTTCACGACGGAACCATTGACGCCGAAGCTCGACAAGTTGAATCCGATCAACGGCGTCCAACGGATCTTCAGCTCGCGGACGGCGATGCAGCTCGTGATGAATCTGTTCAAGCTCGGTGTCGTGACGGCTGTTGCCGTCGTGGCGATCAACGATCGACTCGAAGACATTATGGCGGCAATGGCCCTGAGTGGCTGGCCGCTGCTGATTCAGCTTGCGCAGGTGCTCTACGACATCGGACTCCTCTTGGGCATTGCATTGCTGGTCATCGCGCTGATCGATTTCACCTGGCAGAAATTCAAACACAATCGCGACCTGCGCATGTCGAAGCAGGAAGTTCGGGAAGAAATGCGCAGCATGGAGGGCGATCCGCAACTGCGGCAGCGTCGGCGACGCATGCAGATGACGGCGGCGATGCAGCGAATTCAGAAGGCCGTACCCACGGCCGACGTCGTTGTGACGAATCCGACAGAACTGGCGATTGCGATCAAATACAACTCCGACGCCATGGCTGCCCCGAAAGTCGTGGCCAAGGGCGCCGATCATCTTGCCAGGAAGATTCGTGAGATCGCGATTACGCATGGTATACCGATCATCGAGCGAAAGCCGCTGGCGCAGGCGTTGTACAAGACGGTCGAAGTCAACCAGGAAGTTCCGGAGCGATTCTATCAGGCGATCGCGGAAATCCTGGCGTATGTCTATCGATTGAGCGGCAAGAAGATGCAGCGGAAGCCGCAGAAAACGCGGGCGGCGTAGCGACTTTGCATGGCGATTTGCGACGCGGCCCGCATTGGTGGGGCCGGCGCAGTGTAGCGGCCTCCCTCAGTGGGGGCCGACGAAGACAGTTGAACGGAGCGTTTTCCGTCGTGATACGTCGTCCGCCACAGAGGGCGGACGCTACGGCAGTCTGAACGGGAGTATCAGTCAGAAGCGTTATGGCGGCAGCGACACCTTTCATTCGAGCGACGAACTTTCTGCATCAGCATCGGGGCATTGCATTCCCGATGATGGCGATGTCGCTGGTGCTTGTCATTCTGATTCCGCTGCCGACGCCCGTTCTCGACTTTCTGTTGATCGCGAATATCACGCTGAGTGCCCTCGTGCTGCTGACCGTCATGTATATGAATGGTCCGCTCGAGTTCTCTTCCTTTCCATCGCTGCTGTTATCGATGACGCTGCTACGGCTCGTCCTGAACACGGCGACGACGCGTTTGATTCTCACGAATGCCGACGGTACGACAGGCGCGGCAGGGCGTGTGATTGAGGAGTTCGCGGGATTCGTCGCTGCGGGTTCGATCGCCGTCGGCGTGATCATCTTCGTCATCATCACCGTGATTCAATTCGTCGTGATCACCAAGGGTGCCACGCGCATCGCGGAAGTCGCGGCGCGATTCACGCTCGACGCCATGCCGGGCAAGCAGATGGCGATCGACGCGGATCTCTCGGCGGGAATGATCGACGAGGGCGAGGCGCGCCGTCGGCGCGAGAACATCACGCGCGAGGCGGACTTCTACGGGGCCATGGACGGTTCCAGCAAGTTTGTCCGCGGCGACGCCATTGCGGGCATCATCATCACGATCGTCAATATTTTCGGCGGCATCTACGTCGGGATGGTCGAGAAGGACCTCGATCTGCTTCAGTGCATTGAAGTCTTCACGAAGCTGACGATCGGCGACGGTCTCGTCACACAGGTTCCCGCATTCCTCGTATCGATTGCGGCCGGCATGATCGTGACGCGCTCGACGGCCAAGAGCAGCATGGGCGAAGAGTTGATCGGGCAACTCGGCTCGCGACCGATCGCGATGCTGCTCGCGTGCGGTTTTCTGGCCATCCTGCTGGCGACGCCACTGCCCAAGCCGCCGCTCATTCTGATCGGTTCGGGCGTCGGCGGCATCGGCTACCTGCTGCTCGGTCGCGAACGCAAGGCATCAGAAGCCAAGCAGCGCAAGCAGGACACGAAGCCCAAGGAACCTGAGAAGATCGAGAAGTGCCTCGCTGTCGATGCACTGGAGCTGGAAGTCGGCTACGGCCTGATCAAACTGGTCGACAAGAACCAGGGCGGCGATTTGCTCGATCGCATTCAGAACATACGACGACAGATTGCGACGGAACTGGGCGTATTGGTTCCGCCGATCCGGATTCGTGACAACGTGGCGCTGCAGCCGAACGAATACGTCGTGAAACTGCGCGGCGCGAGAATCGCCAAGGGCGAAACGATGCCGGGGCATTACCTCGCCATCGACTCGGGCGCCGTCAGCGAGCCGATTCACGGAATCGATACGAAGGAGCCCGCCTTCGGACTGGATGCGCTGTGGATACCGGAGTCGGATCGCGCGACGGCGGAGCATCGGAACTATACAGTCGTGGGTCCGTCGAGCGTGCTTTCGACGCATCTGACGGAACTGATCAAACGATACGCGGCCGAGCTGCTGAACCGCGAAGACGTGAACAAGCTCGTCGAGACGCTGAAGGAGACGAGTCCGAAGCTCGTCGAAGAGATCATCCCCGATGTGATGAAGATGGGCGAGTTGCAGGCCGTTCTGTCGCTGCTGTTGAAGGAGCGCGTGCCGGTTCGCGACCTGGGGACGATCATTGAAACGCTCGGCGACTGGGCAAGTCGAACGAAAGATGCGGAGATTCTCGCGGAGTACGCGCGGAATGCACTGGCGCGAACCATTTGCGAACAGCACATCGACGGCGACTCCAATCTGCACGCCGTGACGCTGGATCCGGCCGTTGAGGATGCGATCAATTCAAACGTTGAACGAAGCGATCGCGGGGCGTTCATGACACTGCCCCCGGCGATGGCGACGCGGATCGTCACGTCGGTTCGCGATGAAATCGAAGCGGCCGCCGCCAAGAGCGGCGGTCATTCTCCTGTTGTCGTTGCTTCGCCGCAGGTTCGGCAATGGATCCGGCGACTGATCGAATCGACGCTGCCGAATGTGGCGGTTCTTGGATACAACGAAATTGTTCGCGGCGTGAACGTGCGAACCCATGGCATGGTGACAATCGAAGATGAAGCTTAAAACGTATCAAGCCCGGACGATGTCGGAGGCGCTCGCCAAGGTCAAGAAAGAGCTTGGACCGGACGCCGTGATTCTGCACACGCGAACGCTTCGGCGCGGCGGCGTCCTCGGCGTTGGAGCGAGGCCGATCGTCGAGATCACGGCAACATCGGACACACGCGCGGCCGGCGCCAGAAAACCGGCGCCTCGGCCAACGGATGCACAATCAACAGACGCGCCTGCCGAGGACTCGACGTTGTCGCGCAGCGTCGCCATGGCGCAGGCCGCCGTCAAGGCATACGGCGCCGTCGAAGCGCGAGAGTCGGCGGCGTCCGCCAGCGCTCGGAAGCCGGCTGCGACGCCTCCAGTCGCGGGGCGAAGCAAGCCCGTCAGCGGAATGCAGTTTCGAAAGGGCGGCGTGGTAACGCCGCCGCGCAAGCAGGACGTGCCTCCGCCGCAACCGAAGAAGGCCGGAATAGCACTGATCGACACGGCGTCGTTCGACTTGCCCATGCCGCCGGAAGTAAATACGGATGTGGCAATCGAAGTCGATACGGATATCCGCAGCGAAATCGAGGAGATTCGCCAGATGGTGCGGAATCTCGTCGATCGTTCGGATCGATCCGCCTTTCCCGACGCGCCCGAGTCGCTGACCAGCTTCTATTCGCATCTGATTTCGCAGGAAGTCGAAGAACAGCTCGCCCGCGAACTGCTGCATCGCGCCGCCAAGAACCTTGGCGTACGACGAAATGTCCGTGTTGCTGACGAGATTGTGCGGATGGAACTGCGAAGACTCGTCGGTGAAATGCTTCCGACGCCATCGCCGCTCAAGTTGGCGCGGCCCGGTCGACCGACCGTGGTTGCGCTTGTCGGTCCGACGGGTGTCGGCAAAACGACGACGATTGCCAAGCTCGCCGCGAACATGAAGCTTCGCGAGCGCAAGAGCGTCGGGTTCATCACGATTGACTCGTATCGAATCGCGGCCGTCGAACAGTTGCGAACTTATGCCCAGATTCTCAAGGTCCCGTTGATTTCCGTCCTGTCGCCGGGCGATCTTCGGAGTGCGATCGATCGTATGAGCAACATGGATCTGATCCTCATCGATACGGCGGGTCGCAGCCAGAAAGACGATCCGCGCATCGCGGAGCTGCACGATTTTCTTCGCGCCGCGCGCGCCGATCAGGTGCATCTCGTGTTGTCCAGCACGAGCCGCGATCGAACGACGCGCGAGGCCATCGAGCGTTTTCGTCCGCTCGGTGTGACGCAGTTGATCTTTACAAAGCTCGACGAGGCCGTCGGGCTCGGCGTGATTCTCAACACGCTGAAGCGAGTCGACCTGCAAGTTTCTTACCTGACGAACGGCCAGGCCGTGCCGGACGATATTCAGATCGCGAGTACGGGCAAGCTGGCGAAGCTCATTCTCGGGTTTGACGACCCGAACGATCTCATGCAGCGCTCGCGCAAGGAGCAGATGGGAGTCGCGATATGACGGCGCTACCGACAGATCAGGCGACGGATCTTCGCCGCCTGATGGCGGATCACGAAACGGCGGTCCGACCGATCGCCCCAAAGGCGCGTGCCGCCCAGGTGATCGCGATTGCCAGCGGAAAGGGCGGCGTCGGCAAGACGAGCATTGCCGTCAATCTCGCGGTGACGCTCGCCCGGCGCGGACAGCGTGTTGTGTTGATTGATGCGGATCTGGGGACGGCCAATATCGACGTCGCCATGAATGTGCATTCAACGCACGATCTGTCGCACGTGATCACGGGTGAACGCAGCCTGGTAGAGGTTGCCGTTTCGATTGACCAGAATCTGTCCGTTATTGCGGGGGCGTCCGGCATTGCCGGCGTCGCCGATCTCGGCCCCTTCGAACGGCAACGGCTCCTGGAATCGCTCGGCCGCCTGGAGCGGGAGACGGACGTGATCCTGCTCGACTGCGGCGCGGGTATTTCACAGAACGTACTCGCCTTTGCGCAGACGGCGCATCGATTGCTGCTCGTCACGACGCCGGAACCGACGGCCATCGCCGACGTTTACGCATTGGTGAAAGTGCTTAGCCGCACGCCCGTCACGCCGCCGATCGGTCTCGTCGTGAATTGCGCCATGTCGATTCGAGAGGGCCGATCGATCTCGGAACGCGTCTCTTCCGTCGCCGCGAGATTCCTGAGTGTCGCCATCGACGATTTCGGGCAGATCCTGCGCGATGAAAATGTTCCCATCTCGATTCGCAAGCGTTGTCCGGTCGTTTCACTGGTTCCACGATGCAGCGCCGCGCGCAGCGTGGCAATACTGGCGGAACGAATACTATCGGGCGACGACGGGGCGCTTCCTGCGCCTGGTTTTTTTCGAAAATTGTTCGGCCATTTCTATTAATTCGGGGGCAATCGCTGCCGATGCGGAGAGTACGGCGACGACCGAGAACCTTGAGTTCGCCGTTGACGTGAAGGCATCGTGATTCGACTTTTCGGATCCATCTGCGGTTTGTTCGTTTTCAGCTCGACGATTCTCGTCGGTCTCGTGACCGGCGCGGCGCCGGGCGATCTGATTCCGCGCGCCGTTCAGGGCATGCTCTGCGGCGTTGCGCTGGGGCTTGTCGCGGGATGGATCGGAATGCACATCATCCGCGACGGCACGACGCCGGTGGATGAGGTCGAGGAAGCGGATCACGAGTCCAAGCCGACTGCGTCAGACGATCAGGCAGGCGACGTCACAGTCGTCGGCGGCTAGATCCCGAAACGCCGGCAGTGGATCGGCAAAGTGAATTAGTTGGGCATCGTCATCATGGCGACGCCAAATGGAGCGGCGAATATGCTGGCGACAGACGTTGACATTCAGTCGGTTTGGATCAAGTTCAAGAAGCAGCCGACTGAGGCGTTGCGGAACTTTCTCGTCGAGCATTACGCACAGCTCGTGCGCTTCAATGCCGATCGCGTACATGCCAAGCTGCCGACGGAAGTCGACGTCGAGGACCTTGTCTCGGCAGGCATGTTCGGACTGATCGACGCCATCGAGGCGTTTGATCTGGAACGCGGCGTCAAATTCGAAACCTATTGCTCCCCACGCGTTCGCGGCGCGATTCTCGACGAATTGCGCTCGATGGACTGGGTTCCGAGACTCGTTCGCAATCGTTCGCAACGTGTGCAGACGGCGACGAAGGAGCTGCAAAGCCAACTCGGCCGCATGCCCAGCGACAAGGAAGTCGCCGTGCGCATCGGCGTTTCCAAGGAAGAGTTCAAGCGCATCAAGCGCGACGGCAGTGCCGTCACGATGACATCGCTGTCGCGAAAGGCATTCACGACGGACTCGACACGCGACGTCTCCGAAGTCGAAATCCTCCGCGACGAACGCGCGATGGATCCGCAGAAGGAACTGCAGAAGGAAGACCTCAAAACGCTCGTCCAGCAAAACCTCACGCCCACGGAACGGCTCATTCTCGTCTTGTATTACTACGAAGAACTCACGATGAAAGAGATTGGCCTGACGCTGGATCTCTCCGAAAGCCGCGTCAGCCAGATGCACTCGGCCATCGTCGATCGACTGCGATTCCAGCTGAAGCAGCGAACCAAAGAGTTCCGCATATAGCGCGTGGGCGAGTTCCCGGGTGCCATGCTTGCCCTCCCTGGCAAGCATGACGATCTGCCATGACGCTTCGACGACGAATCCGAGCTCAACAGATGATTGTCTCTCCCACATGCTCCCGTTGAAGGGGGGATCATGGCTCCCGGCTATACATGGGTGCCATGCCGACGCCCAACGTCGGCATGCCGGAGCGCCAGCGGGCCATTTCGGGGCCGCCCTCAAGCCATCCGGCAGAAATTGCCGATACTCTCGATAGGCCGAAACGACTCGTTTCCAACCGCGAGGGTCTTTTCCCATGTCATC
>JAJDEC010000190.1 GCA_029259995.1 Phycisphaerae bacterium | reverse complement strand
ACACGATGAAACGGTTACTAGCCGGTTCCGCGCGATGAATCATTCCATGTACATACTTGGATCATCACCATTCGACGTTCAGTTCCGCCGTGGCCGCCGCGGTCGCGTCGTTACGCTCCTTCAAAGACTGATCGATGACGGCGCGCGTGCGCGTGACGCGACCTTCATAAACCGTCTTTTCCCCGACGACAATTCTGATGGGCTTGTCGAGATCGATAAGCGAATCGCGGAGGCGGAGCGTGAGTCGGTTGACGTCGTCCGTCTTGATCGTGATCGTCTGCCCGTCGACGTCGGCGATGATGGTTCGGCCCTTCTTCGCATCCTTGCGCAAAAGCTTGAGCCAATAGAAACGCGTGTGCGTGACGTTGTCCTGCCGCCAGACGATGCGATTCGGCCATGGATTGCGCGTGTTTGCGGCCATCCAAGGCAGCGCCTCTTTGTCTTTGCCTTCCATCCAATGGCCGAGACCGGGATAGATCGTCGTGCGATGGGGATAGCCGTCGGGGTCCGCCGCCCGCAGGTCGTCGAGTTCCCTGCCCCAGTTCGCCGCGACTGTGTTTCGGCTGTAGGCGTCGTCCTCGCCGCCGCAGAAGATTGCGAACGGGAGATTGCGAAGTCCGAGCGGTTTCGCCTCGTTGGGATGTCCTGCCATCATGCTGGCGGCAGCGAAGCGGTCGGCCATTCGCGGAGCGAGTTGGTAGACACCGTCGCCGCCGGCGGAGTAGCCGAGGAGGTAGACCTTGTTGGGGTTGACGTTCTTCGCGGCGACGTAGGTTTCGATGAGGCGATCGAAGAGCTTGTCGATATGTTTCTTGTGCCAGAGGTTCCAAGTGTCCGTTGGTGCGCGGGGTGCGACGTAGATGCCCTCAGCCGGTTCGTAGAGCTTGATCTGATTCTGCCATTGTCGGTCGTTGACTTCTGTCGGGGCACCGCCGCCGCCGTGAAGGGAGATCCAGAGGCTGCGGCCATCGGCGGGGGCGTCGCCGAACGTTTTTTCGAGGAGTCTGAGCGACTGGACCCTGCCCTGCACGATGTTCGCGTCGATTTCCTGCTTGCGCTTTTCGGCAATCCGCTCGGCGCGGCGCTTGGCGGATTCAGTTATGGCGGACTCGGCGGCCGACTTCGTCAGGGGCTTGAAGGCCTCATCCGAATCCTGCAGCGGGGAGAGCTTGTCCCAGTAGAGATCGAGCGTCTGGACGTCGTCGTTGTCGGATGTGACAGTCGTGCAACGGACCTGACCGTCGTATTCGACGATGAGGCGGCGCTGACTCCCCGGAAGAATACCGAAGCCGGGCATGTCGTTCAGGTCGGATTCTCCGGCGCGGGTTGCGAATCGATCGCCGATCTTACCGTCGGCATCGAAGACGGAGATGGCGGCGTAGGCGCGATCGCCGTCCTTCGTGGTCCAGAGCCGGACGTGTCGAAGGGCGCCGTCTTCGGCTTTCTTGTAGGGCGACAGGTATCGCGTTGTGACGTCAACGGCGGGGACGCTCTTGTCGTCCGGGTTCCAGACCAGTGGAAAGTGGATCGTGGATTCCTCAAATGAACTCGCCCAGATGGCGTACATCGGATCGCCGGGTACAGCCTTCATCGCGTCGCGTACGAACCATGCACGATCGACGCCGCGCTTGTCGGGTTCATCGGCGCCGAGAAAGTGCCAGCCATCGTCCCAGATCTCGACCCATGTGTGGTTTCCGTCCTTGGCGCGCCAGCTGGCGACGCCGGCGATGCGGGCTGCGATACCGACGCTTCGGCAGGCGTCGACGAGGAGGATTGAGAGCCCCGTGCAGGTTGCGCGACCCTGTCGCATCGACTCGGCCGGACTCTGGTTGGGTTTTTCACGTTCCGTGTGGTAGTGAACGTTGACGTCCTTGAAGAACTGGCGATTGATTGCGTCGGCGGCCTGCGAGGCCGTCTTGCAGTTGGCCACAATGGGCTTGCAGCGTTCGTAGAACTCCCGCCGCCAGGTTTCCCGCGTCTCGTCGAGCGATGCATAAGGAAGGACGTCGTTGTGAAATCTGAACTGGCTGAGTTTGCGGGTCCAGGGGAATTCGTCCCGGACTTTCATGGCGTAATCGAGTGTTTCATCCAGAATTGCGCGATCGATATCGGCGTCGCGCGGTGGATGATGATCGACGAGGAACTGGGCGGCATTTCGGCCGGGGATGCCGTGACGCTGCGTGGCGGATTCGACGAGATCGTCCCATGGGTCCTGCCCGGCTCGGGCCATGGCGTTCGATATCAGGATGAGGCCGACGAATGCAAGGCGAAGGGACATCTGGGGCTCCAAGGGGATTTGCGGTACTAGTTGTTCTAGATGAGGCCGTGCGGGGAAGCAGGACCCACGGGTCTGATTATGGAGGCAACGGCGCACGAATCCAAACCTTGTGCCGCGTTGAAATTGTGGCGGGAATTGGATCATTCACGCATCGGACGGCGGAGACGGGCGTCGCTGGCGTGTGGTGTTCAAGTGAGCTGTGTGAAGAAGTATGGCGGGCGTGATTCAGGGTCCGGATCGGCGACGGCTGCGCGTCTTTCGGAATCGGGGGCGGTCGGACGGGGCGCGTTGATGGGATTCCCAAAAAGAGGTCGGGGGCGAGACGACAATACGGCCATGCGTCTCGCCCCCTGGGAATAATGAAAAATACCCAACGTGACTTCAATTCCTATTGGTATCGGTATCGGCAAATGTCGTCAAAGGCATCGCTAACAGCCCGTGGTGTAATCCCTGTTTCGCCGAATCAGGCAGCGTAGCGTTCGGTCGCTTGAACCGGAAACGATTTCGGTAACTGGCGACAGAATTCCATCGCGACCGTCC
>JAJDEC010000189.1 GCA_029259995.1 Phycisphaerae bacterium | reverse complement strand
TATCCATCTCGATCGCAGACTGACGACCGGCGACACGAAGGCGTCGGCCATCCGCGAAGTGAAAGACGCCGTCAAACGCGCCGGCGTCAAGGCAGAAGTCAAACTCGCGCAATATGCGAAGCCGACATACACCGGCCTCGTCTATCCGACAGAAAACTTCTTCCCGACCTGGTGCGCCGAAGAGAACGATCCGCAGGTCGCCGCCGCCGTCGAGGTTTACCGAAAGCTCTTCAAGAAGAAGCCAAAGGTCGGCCGCTGGACCTTCAGCACCAACGGCGTCTCCATCGCCGGCATGTTCGGTATCCCCTGCGTCGGCTTCGGCCCCGCACCGGAAGCCGTCGCGCACACGGTCAACGACAGCGTCCCCATTGATCACATGACCAAATGCGCCGCCTTCTACGCCGCCTACCCGCGCACCTACTGCGAACTGAACCCGCGGCCGGTCGGCGGAACGTCCCGGAAGTAAATCTGAATCCGATTCGACCTCGGCTGCGAATTCTTGATTGCTGATCCACGAGAGTATCAATCTCTCGCGCGATCACTCTCGATGAAGGACAACCAATGGCGACTCGTATTTTCCTGGGATTTGTTGGCATCGCCTATCTGGCGTTCTCCGCCTGGTGCTCGATCATGCCGGCGAAGACATCATCCGCCGTGGGTTTCGACCTCCGAGCGGGAACCGGACAAAGCGAATACCTCGTCGTGTACGGCGGTCTTCAGTTTGCGCTCGGATGTATCTTCCTGCTTCCGTTCCTGCGGCCCGAGTTTCAACGATATGCCCTGATGAGTTGCCTGATCATTCATGCGAGCCTCGTCCTCTTCCGCGCAGCCAGCCTCCTGCTCTACGGTCGTCTGGAAAACACGACCTACAGTCTGGCAGGATTCGAGTTCATTCTGTTTCTGATCGCAGCCGTTCTGTATTGGAAGAAATGACGCGCAGCGTCCCAATCATTTGCCAACGCAAAGGGCTGAGATTCGATGCCCACACACGATGAAAGCGTGACTCAAGACAGCTCATCGCAAGCGCAGGCCGCGAAGCGACCGAATCGCAACCTTGGGTTTTATGCCACATCGACGGCATCAAAACCTGAAGGGGTGATTCAAGATTACCTTCCAACCATCCGGGGAAAATCGACAGGTCAATCGCAGCCCAAGACACTCCGCGCTTGAGCGCAACGCAAGGCGTGTGAAACCGGCTAATAGCCGGTTCGAACTCAACCGATTTAGCCGTGCACTTCGGATTCATGCCCCGTACCCAAAAACGATCAAGCCTGGTCGACCCGTTCCTTGTCGCCTTGGCCCTCATCGACCCGCCACCCGAGCGGAAAACGCCAAATCATATACGGCTCCGCCCGCCGGTTGTTGACACGCATGAATCGCCTGCCGACGCGTTTGTAAGCATCACCACAGCCACAAACCAATCGCACGTGTTTATCAACGAGCTTGATTGCATAGTCCTTCGAGCGGCAGCCCCCCTGTTTACAGACCGGTCTGGACGGTACACCAACAAATACGAGCGTATGCAGCCCCAGGCAGAGCAAAATGAATACAAGAACCGACGAGCAGCCAATCGTTCCGCCGAGAAGCCGCCACGCCAGACTTGAAGACCCCTCTGCGAATCCCTGGTACCCCGCCACGAAGAAGCCGGCCATCAGGATGAAGACAAGCAACTCAATGAGCGTGACGGACCGACTCATTCCCAATCAATCCTCTGCATGGGGGGAACGCCGAGAAATCTGCATGCTCGCCGTCGCGCCGCAACGACATCACGGAGACACTCACCCCGCAAACACCGCCCGCTCCCCGCGCCGCAACATACCATCCAGCGTTTTCGAAGCATCCTCAAACCGCGTCAGCATCATCATCGCCGCAATCACGAACGGCTTATGAAACGCCTCGCGATATGTATCCAGTCGCGCCTTTTCGAACACGTCCGCCGACACTTCCCCCTGCTTGCAGCTCACGCCCGAAATGTCCGCCGGCAGGCAGTGCATATACAGCGCCTTTCCGCCCCGCGTCGATGCCATCTTCGCGGCATCACACTCCCAATCCATGTGCTCCGCGTTCTGCGCCAAGCAGCGCTTCTCCAACGCCCCCAGGCCCGCATCATCCTTCGCCATCAGCAGCTTCGTCCGCTCCTGCATCACCGCAAAGGGCGCCCAACTCTTCGGATAGACAACATCCGCCCCCGCAAACGCCTCGTTCATGCTGTTCGACACGCTGAACTTCCCGCCGCTCTCGCTCGCGAACGAACCCGCTTTATCAACCACATCCGGCACCAGACCGTAACCCTCCGGATGCGCCAGCGCCACTTCGGCGCCGTAGCGCGTCATCAAACCAATGATCCCCTGAGGAACGCTCAACGGCTTCCCGTACGATGGCGAATACGCCCACGTCATCGCAATCTTCTTGCCGCGCAAGTTCTCAAGCGAACCGAAATGCTGCTTCAGATGCAGCAAATCCGCCATCGACTGCGTCGGATGATCCAGATCGCATTGCAGATTCACGACCGCCGGCCGCTGCGGCAGAACGCCCTCGCGAAAACTCTCATCCAGCGCCGCCGACACTTCGCGCATGTACTTGTTCCCCTCGCCGAGAAACATGTCGTCGCGAATGCCGATCACTTCCGTCGCGAACGAAATCATCGTCGCCGTCTCGCGAACCGTCTCCCCGTGCGCGATCTGCGACTTCTTCTCGTCCAGCTCCTGCAGGCTGAGCCCCAGCATCGACGCCGCACTGGCATAACTGAACCGCGTCCGCGTCGACTGATCGCGAAAGATCGATACGGCGAGCTTCCCGAAGAACATCCCCATCGAGATATTGCTTCGATAGGCCGCTTCCAGGATTTCTGCGGTCGTCAGAACAGCCCGCAATTCATCGTCCGACTTATCCCACGTACACAGGAAATCGCCGTTGTACATTTTCGTCTTGAGCTTCCCGAGCTCGATGACCAACTCTTGCAATTCGTTTTTTGATGCAGGCATTTTCATCGTTCCATTCTTCATTCAACAGCGCATTTGGCCGTCGGTATCTATCAAGTCAACCAATTCCGTGAATGGCAATCGCAAATCCGGAGCTTCGGTCATAGATCACGCGAACACGCTCGGCCATGCCAGACTCGGATCTATAGTATTCCGGAGTCGCCGTGGGCGCCGTGTCATGCCAAATCGACCATGTCTCCTTACTAAAAATCGTGGCGTAACCCTCGACCGCGAGCCGTTCTTCGAGTTCCCCCGCCTCGACTTTCGACGCCCTCTCAACATCGCGCCGAAGTCCGCGCGATTCGACCAGCGTGTCGAAAACGGCAGGTGATGCGTGAAACCACAGCATCGTCTCTTCGTCGCCCGGCCCGCCGGCATATCCTCTCTCGATACGCGCATCACCAATACCATCAGGCATCGAAACGCCGAAGACATATTCGAACCCGCGCTCGGCCTTAAGGATCGACAGAAAACTGCAGGCCACACTGACAACGATCGGAACGCCGAATCGGATCGCACTCCCCATTCGCCAATCGCTGGCCAGACGACCAATCAACCACATGATGGCAACCGATCCGACACCCGCGCAGAACGCCGCAACGGCGGACGCGAAGATCCAGTCATTCGAAACGACGAGTGAAAAAAAGAACGCCGAGATTGACGCGATCA
>JAJDEC010000188.1 GCA_029259995.1 Phycisphaerae bacterium | reverse complement strand
GCGGCGACCGTCGAACAGGGGGCCTTGTCGCCCCAGCAACGATTCGGCAACTGGCTGGCGACGTGGCTCATTCGGCTTCGATGGGGCTATCGCTATCGTGATCTCGGCCCTTTTCGCGCCATTCGTCGATCGAGCCTCGACAAGATCGCCATGCAGGATCGTGCGTTTGGCTGGACCGTTGAAATGCAGATCCGTGCGATTCAGGAAGGACTGCGCATTCAGCAAATCAGCGTGCACTACAAACGCCGCATCGGCCAGAGCAAGATCGGCGGGACGATTCGCGGATCGATCAAGGCGGGCTACTGGATTCTCTCGACGATCGGCCGGCACTGGTTCCGAAAATAGACGCGCATCAGGATTCAAGTCGATTTCCTCGATTCCGTTTGCAGCTTCGCAGCGATTCCCACATCATTCCGCCATTCATTCGCGCCGCGCATCGAGGAAGAGTCTATGAAGAGCTTCAAGGAATTCACGGATTGGTTTGACGGCATCATCTGGACGCCGTGGCTGTTTTTCCTGCTCCTCGGATGCGGCCTGCTCTTCTCCGTCGTTTCCAAACTCGTGCAATGGCGGGCCCTGACCCACGGATTCCAGGTTATCCGCGGGAAGTACGATCGCGAAGACGACGCCGGACATATCTCGCACTTTCAGGCGCTTTGCGCCGCGCTTTCCGCCACGATCGGTCTCGGCAACATCGCCGGCGTCGGCGTCGCCGTCACGCTGGGCGGCCCCGGCGCCGTCTTCTGGATGTGGATCGTTGGCTTCTTCGGCATGGCGATCAAATTCGTCGAATGCTCGCTCGCGACGATGTTCCGCGACGAGCAGGATGTGCCCGATGCCAGCTCTCCGGCCGGTATGGCCCACGACGCCGAAACGCGAACGCTCGAATACGAAGGCGAAGCACCGCCGGCATCGGATGCGAAAGCCACGGCGCGCGGCGAAGTGCGCGGCGGTCCCATGTGGTACATCCAGAAGGCCCTCGTCGATCCGCACAAGGCCCGCGGCAGCAGTCTCTGGGTCGTCTTCAAGATCATGGCGATCGTATACGCCTTGATCATCGCGCTGGCGTCTTTCGGCGGCGGCAACATGTTTCAAAGCTGGAACGTCGGCAATCAGTTGTCGACGTTCGGCGTCGATCCGCGGATCACGGGCGCTGTGATCGCATTTCTCGTCTCGCTCGTCATCATCGGCGGCATCAAGCGGATCGGTAACGTCGCGTCCAAGCTCGTGCCCGGGATGTGCGTGCTGTATGTCGTCGGTTCGCTCATCGTCATCTTCCAGAACATGGATCAGATCGGATCGATGTTCGCGCTGATCTTTGATTGTGCATTCAACGCCAAGGCGGGCGAAGGCGCCTTCGCCGGCGTCAGCGTCTATCTCGCGTTTACGCTCGGCCTGAAGCGGGCCCTGTTTTCCAATGAGGCCGGTCAGGGCTCGGCCGCCATCGCCCACGCCGCCGCCAAGACGGACGAACCGATTCGCGAGGGCGTCGTCGCGGCGATGGGACCTTTCATCGACACGATCATTATCTGCACGATGACGGCGCTCGTCGTTCTCAGCACGGGCGTCTGGAATCGTCCGGCTGTGGGCACAGTCGCATCGATCGACGGCGACACGGTTCGCATCGCGATGACGCCGACGGCCGAAATCCCCGAACGACTTCGCGACGTTCACTACGCGGAACTCAACAACGAGCACACGAAGCTCTGGGTGCTCGTTGAGCGCGAGCAGGGCACGGCGCCGAAGTTGTTGTCGGCCGCTGCGTCGAAGCATGTCGTCGAAATGCCGGCGAATGAGATTGCCAGGCTCGGCGAGATCCAGATCCAGATTGATCGAAGCGACGAGGCCGACGATCCGGAGGATTTCCGCAAGCGATTCAGCGCGCTGAGTATCGGACAGCCGGTTCACTTGGGCATCGACGGCGCGGAGATCACGCGCTTCGCGCTGGACACGGTCTTTGTCGGCTTCGGCAAGTGGATCATTCTCATCGGCGTCTGTTTGTTTGCGTTCAGCACGATGATCAGCTGGAGCTATTACGGCGAGAAGGGAACGGAATACCTGCTCGGCCGCACGGCGATTCTGCCGTACAAGATTCTCTTCGTCATTGCCATCTTCGCGGGCTGCACGTTCAGCCAGTTCAAGCCGGTCTACAACTTCAGCGATGCGATGACGGGGCTGACCGTGTTTTGCAATCTGCCGGCGTGTCTGATTCTGCTGCCGACGCTGGTCCGCGCGGCAAGTCATTACTTCAAGCG
Organism: Phycisphaerae bacterium; assembly: GCA_029259995.1. Classification (GTDB taxonomy): domain Bacteria; phylum Planctomycetota; class Phycisphaerae; order UBA1845; family UTPLA1; genus ECT2AJA-110-A. The sequence continues at coordinate 2,889 of JAJDEC010000188.1, read as the reverse complement.
ACTTGATAGCGGGGAGATGAAGCGGACGAAGTAGGCGGAGGCGACGCGCCGCACAACAAATCTGAAATCTCAAGTCTGAAATCTGAGATTTGAGATTTGAAATTTGAAATTCGAGACTTGAGATTCGAGATTCGAGATTTCAGATCTTGAAGTCCTGATCTCGGCCGCGATTGCCATCCGCATCGCCTTCTCGCTACGATTCCGTTCATGCCGGAAGCCTCCCACGTCGAATCCGATCTCCACTGCATCCGCTGCGGCCACAATCTGCGCACGCTGGCGTGGGCGGCGAAGTGCGGTGAGTGCGGCGCGGCTGTTGAGCGATCGCGAATACCAGAACATCTGAACGTGCACGACCTTCGATCGGTGCGTGGGCTTCGCACGGCACTGCTGTTATTTGTTCTTTGGATCGTGATCGATCGTGGGCTCAATATCACATCAGAGTACTTACTGCGAACCGCTGGGGACCTCCGTATTGAGTTCTTGATGCGGATTCGGCTCATCGTTGGGCTGCCTGCTCTACTCGGGCTGGTTCCATTGGGCATGTTGCTGCTGATCGCCTCTCGCATCCGTCGCCGTCAATTTCTCATGATCCTCGCGTCGGCCGCATTCATGCCTAGTTTGCTCGGTTGGCTCGCAATCGAATCGATGCCCATTTGGCCGAGCCGGGCAACGACCACATGGATCAAAGTGACCAACTGGATTTTCACAATCGAAGTAACCGGTCGATACTTGACCGCCATTTTCGTCCTCGGCTGGCTGTCGTCGCTCGTGAATCTCCAAAGATGTCGATTCGAACGAGGCGCGTTGATATTGGCGTACGCAACCGCCGGCCTCTGGCTTCTCCTTGAGATCGTGGACGCCTTGCAGTTGTACATCTGGCGAATGGGTTTGTTTGCCTTTGATACCGTCATCGATTGGTTTGTCACTTCCGCACCGTTGCTGTTCGGTTTCGTAATTGTCGTTCTCCGTCGCCGGATCCCAGTCGTGCCACGATGCCCCAAACCCCAGTGATTCTTTATGTGCCTTCATCCGTTCCCTCCCCATAGAGCACCCTCCAATCTTGCGATATGATCCCCTTCGAAATCGCGCCGCCGTTTCGAGGCGCGGCGCCGTTCCGAGCCACGACCGTTAGGAAGTGGGCGCGCGTATGTGAGCGGGGCGCGTTGCATCCGGCGGGGCGACGAGCGTGGAACGCTTTTTTCGGATCGCGCGCCTGACGGATATACGCTGGTACCGTTCCCTGACGGTCGCGCTGATTGGCGCGCTGGCGATGTACGAAGATATGCGCGATGCAACGAATCGCGAGACGAGAAATAACGCACACCTTTGGAGTCACAACCATGAGCGAAGCAACACGAACTGAAAAAGACTCGATGGGCGAGATGACCGTCCCGGCGCATGCCTTGTGGGGCGCTTCCACGCAGCGAGCCGTGGAGAATTTTCCGATTTCCGGATATCGATTTGGTCGGCGATACATCCGGGCGCTCGGACTCATCAAGCAGGCGGCGGCGATGGTCAATGCCGAGCTCGGCATTGTGCCGAAGGACAAGTGCGAGATGATCGCGCGGGCCGCCGACGAAGTCATCGAGGGCAAGCTTGATGAGCATTTTGTCGTCGATATCTTCCAGACGGGCTCGGGCAAATCCACGAACATGAACGCAAACGAAGTGATCGCCAACCGTGCCATCCAGATGGCAGGCGGCAAGGTCGGTTCGAAGGATCCCGTTCATCCGAACGACCACGTCAACCAGGGGCAGAGCTCGAACGACGTCATTCCAACGGCCATGCACGTCGCCGCCGGGGAGTCCCTCAAGCAGGATCTGCTGCCGGCGCTGGAGAAGATGGCGGCGGCGCTGGAGGTGAAGGCGAAGGCGTTCGACAACGTCGTCAAAATCGGTCGCACGCACTTGCAGGATGCGACACCGATTCGTTTGGGGCAGGAGTTCAGCGGATACGCGGCGCAGATGCGGCATGCCGTCGAGCGCTGCAAGCGCGCGATGCATGCGCTGCGCGAGCTGCCGCTCGGCGGAACGGCCGTCGGTACGGGCATCAACACGCACAAGGAATTCGGCGGCCGCGTCGCGAAGATTCTCGCGGAGAAAACGGGCGTGGCGTTTGTCGAGGCGGCAGACCATTTCGAAGCCCAGCATGCGAAGGACGGGTTCGTCGAGGCATCGGGGCTGCTTCGCGGTATCGCCGTCGGCATGTCGAAGATTGCGAACGACATTCGGTTTCTTGCCAGCGGACCACGCTGCGGTATTGGCGAGATCAGCATTCCGGAGACGCAGCCGGGCAGTTCGATCATGCCGGGCAAGGTGAATCCCGTCATGTGCGAGATGGTGCTGCAGTCGGCCGCGCACGCGATCGGCGCGGATGCGGCGATCACGCACGCTGCGGCGACGATGGGCAACTTCGATCTGCACGTCGGCATGCCCGTGATGGCGTTCCATTTCAACGAGAGCGTGCGCATCCTGTCGAACGCGGCCCGTGTGTTCACGGATCGTTGCGTTAGCGGGATCGAAGTGAACGCGGAGCGGGCCGAGCAGCTCGTCGAGCAGAGCCTCGCGATGTGCACGTCGCTCGCGCCGGTCATCGGATATGACAACGCGGCCGCGATTGCGAAAGAGGCGTTCAAGAATGGAAAGACCGTGCGACAGGTGGCGCTGGAGAAGGGCGTCGTGGGCGAAGCGGAGCTGAAGAAGCTGCTTGATCCGCGGGACATGACGCATCCGGCAGGGTAGGTGTGAGTCGTGAGTTTCGAGTTTTGAGTCTTGAGTAACGGTCGTTGGGTGCCACTGCTCACAAGCAGTGCCGCGTCGGTCGGGTCATCGATTCGACTGAGTAACGTACGACGGGTCATCGACCCGAAACCGGGTGCCATGCCGACCC
>JAJDEC010000187.1 GCA_029259995.1 Phycisphaerae bacterium | reverse complement strand
TTGCGGATTCCGGAAACGGGAGACGTCATCACGACGGAACTCATCATTCTCGATCGATCGAAACTCGACGATGCGACGACGTTGCGCATCGCCCACGGCCTTCGGATCGTCCACGGCGTGATGCACGTTGACCACGACGATCGCGTCATCGGCGTCATGGTGGATGCCGGCATGGATGTGAACGCCCCGCGCCTGATCGAGTTTCTGCGCCTTGCGGGCTACGAAACCCGCGAAGCGAATTCCGAGGCGTACCAGCGTCGCTGGCAGGAAATGATGGGCGCGTGCGGTGCGCCGCTGAACGATGCCCTCAGCGAAGAGGAGCAGAAGCGCCTGCCCAAGGTGATTGATCTGAAGGCGTCGACGGATCCGCTTCGCGATTGGTTCAACCGCCACGCCGATGAGTCGCGATTCGTCGTCATACTCTCGCCGACGTGACCGGGATGCGTCGCCGGCGCCCGTGCGGTGCAGGAATCCGTTCTCGGAGAATTTCCCAAATCGAAGATTCGAGTCGCCCTGATCTGGATACAGATGCCCGGATTCCGCGACGGCATCGCGAGCGCCCGCCGTACCGCGGATAGGTTCGCCGACGACAAGCGCGTCGAGCATTTCTACGATCCATATCCGGCGCATCGGGCGGGCAACGCGTTTTCGGTCGCATCACTGCCGGATGGCAACGTCGCGTGGGACATCTACATGTTCTACAGGCCGGATTTGCGATGGGACAAGTCGCTGCCGGCCCCAACGGCGATGCGACATCAGCTCGGCCGCCTGCGCGAGTCCGAGGCGTTTCGCACGGGTGATGCGCTTCGCAGTGACTTGCATGAAATCATGCACGAAATGACGGGCGACGTATGCAGTCCGCTGAAGGCCAATGACTAAGGAAGCGGTCTGAATTCAGGCATTTCGCCTGACCAACGACCGGCGTCGAAGCACGATCGAGAGTCTATTAGGGGTCTGGTCAATCCTGCGAGCCCGCCGCCGTTCGCGGTACAATCCCGTTTCCATGACGAATGATCCGCGAAACCTGTCAATCGCCGGACTGTCGATTCCGCTTCACGAATCCGACGACGTCCTCGCCCAAGTGCGTGACATGTACAGCGAATTTGATTCGCGAACCGACACGTTCAAGGCGGACAAGCGCAATCCGCATCTGTGCGCTGCGGGCTGCAGTCATTGCTGCAAACAGGGGGCTGTCTTCGCCGTCACGCTTGCCGAGGCCGTCGAATGGACGCTGTCGATTGAAGCGCTGCCGCCGCGCAAGCTGAACGAAGCGCGATCGGCGGCCGAACATCTGTTGAGAGATCAGCAGCGAATATTCGCCCGTGTGGACGGACCGACAGACGTCGCCGGTCGGCGCGATGAGTCGACGTTCTCCGCGCGCATCTCCGCCTTGAACGCCGAACTGGGCCCGGCGTGTCCGCTACTCGTCGATGATCTGTGCAGCGTTTATGAGGCGCGGCCGATGCTGTGCCGGGCGTACGGCTTTCCCGTCGACGCCTACGCCGTTCGATCGGATAGTGCGATCGTCTTTCGCAGCCTCTGCGTGCTGTATGAGGGGAAGCAGCTCGTGGATTACGTTCGAGCCGAGGATCTCAAGGCGAGGCTGAACGCGCTTTCGCGTCGGATTGCAGGCGGACAGGATGTCGGTCGATTCACGTCGATCGAGACGATACTCGCTGGAGTCGACGGATAGCGCGACCTGTTTCATCCGACGCATCATCCGCCCAACTGTGCCATCACCTCTTCCGGCATGTCGAAGTTCGCGTACACGTTCTGCACGTCGTCGTGATCTTCGAACGCTTCGATCATGCGCAGCACCTTCGCGCCTGTGTCGGCGTCGATCGTGATCGTCGTGCCGGGGATCTTGGTGATCTCACTTGTCTGCGTCTTGACCTTGGCGGCTTCCAGCGCGCTGCGGACGGCCGCGAAAGAATCCACTTCGCAGGTGATTTCGAAAATGCCGTCGACCTCCGCGACGTCTTCAGCGCCGGCATCGACGGCGATTTCCATCAGCGCCTCTTCCGTCGAGTCGGCGGCATCGACTGTAAAGACACCCTTCGTCGCGAAGTTCCAGCTGACGCAGTTCTGCGCCCCCAGATTGCCGCCGGCGCGCTCGAAGATCTTCTTGATCTCGGGGGCCGTTCGGTTCGGGTTGTCCGTCAGGGCATCGACAATGATCGCGACACCGCCGGGACCGTATCCTTCGTAGCTGGCAGGGACGAATTCAGCGCCGCCCAGTTCGCCCGTTCCCTTCTGGATCGCCTTGTCGATCGTGTCGTTGGGCATGTTGGCCTCTTTGGCCTTGTCGATCGCATATCGCAACGTGAGGTTCGCAGAGGGATCGCCGCCGCCGTGTTTCGCAGCCACGATGACGTTGCGCGCCAGCTTGCTCCAGAGCTTGCCGCGCTTGTCGTCGTTGCGAGCCTTCTTGTGCTTGATATTCGCCCATTTACTATGGCCGGCCATATTGCAGAAACCTCTTTGATTCGAGTGAATGTTCGTTTCGGCGCTGGACAGCCCCTGCCCAGCCGCGCCATTTTATCCCAACAGCGACATTCGAGCGAGACACGGCAAGACGCCCATCGGGCAACCACAGGTCCACAGTTGTCTGAGAAGGCCGCTAACCCGTGCAGGATCGCGTGTTGAACCATTCGGGCAAGCGACAGTCGATCGGAGCCCAGGCCGAGCTGAAGGCCCTGAGGGCTATTGGTCGGCGGCCGGTTGGTCTTCCTCAGCGGGCATCGTCGTTGACGTCGTCAATGCCAGCGGCGCCGTGTCCACGCTCGCCCCGGCCTCGACTGCGTCGAGCTTCGACCGAATCGTTGCGTGCAGCCGGACGCGATCTCGGCTCGGCGGCGGATCGCCCTGCGGATCGCACATCTTGACGGCGCTGTTCCATGCCCTCGCGGCCTCCGGCAGCCGGCCCATTCGATAATACGTGTCGGCGAGATGATCGAGGACGACGGGATCGGAGAACTGTGCGGCTCGAAACGCCCGCCGCAGGTAGAACGCCGCCTCCTCGAAGCGGCCCTGCTTGTAGAGAACCCAGCCCAGCGTATCCAGGCTCGGCGATGACGTGGGGTCTTTCGCCAGGGCGAATCGAACCAGTTTCTCCGCGCGTTCAATCTGGCGCCCCGTGTCGGCCAGTGTATAGCTGAGGTTGTTGTTCGCGCCATCATCCTGCGGCGTCAGCTTGTAGATCTCCTCGAGTTGCTCGATCGCCATCACTTCGCGATCCGTGGCACGATAGACTTCGCTCAGCAGGTTCCGAAGATCGATGACGTAGGCCAGATCGAAACCGCCCGAGTCCGAAAGCATCGGCGAAAGGAGTGATTCGATCAGTCGCTCCGCCTCGGTATATCGCTCCGCATTCGTCAACGCGTTGATGAGATCGTAGTTCGCCTGCCGCAGGGCGATGGTCGAAAGTTGAATCGAGTTGCGACGCGAATCCGACGGCTTGTCAGGGCGGGGCCTTCGCGCATCGGCTCGAGCACTCTCCAGCAGTTTCTCGGAAATGCGAACGCTCTGCCGTCGCATCTCGATCGCTTCGTCATTGCGGCCGGCGAACTGATACGTCAGAGAAAGAAGCTGTTCATAACGTCGCGGCTGATTGGCGTCCTCGATGGCGGACTTTGCGATGTCGATGGCGTCGTCCCAATCTCGGGAGGACCAGCACAAGCGGATGATCGCCGCAGTCAGATCGAAATCCGTCGGCCTGTCGGCGAGCCAGCCCAATGCAATCTGTTTTGCCTCTGTGATTCTGTGCGCCGCCTGGAGATTCGCGAGCAGTTGAATCTGCGCGACGCGATCCGTCGGCGCCTTGTCGTGATATTCCCGCGCCAGCTGAATCGCCTCGTCATGCCGATCGGCAAGCGCGAGCGCTTCCAGATGCAGGTTTCTGCGAAGGAAATCATCGGGTTTCGCAAGCAGCCAGGAATTCGTGACACGAACCGCCTCATCAAATCGATCCGTGGCCTTTAGTTCAACAATGAGCTGTTGCGTGAATCGATCGACATGCTCCGCCAGATCCTCGCGATTGACGAGCGTACGCAGCGTCTCAATCATCTTGTCGGAGTCGCCGCGATCACTCGTGAAGTCGAGCTTGCTGCCGATGTATCGAATGTCGCGGGGCCGATGCTGAAGAAGGCGATCGATGACCGTTTCCGCGGCGGCGAAATCCAGGAGGCGTGCATGCACTTCCGCCTTGAGTTCGAGTATCTTGATGTTGTCCGGCGCCGTGCGGACGGCCGATTCAAGCTCGACGATCGCCTCGTCGTGGCGATCGACGGCCATGAACGTCTTCGCGATCTCGAGACGCGTCAGGACATCGTCTGATCGATCGCGGAGGATCGATTGAAGTTTGTCGAGATAGGTTTCAAGGCGGATTTCCGGGGATCGATCCGCCGATGCGAGCAGATCGATCATCGCGCTGCAGCGCACGAGTTCGGGCGAATCAGGATGACGCCGTTCGATCTGTTCGAACATCGATTGCGCTTCCTGAAATCGCTGCATGTTCATGAAGTACACGATCAGGTGTTCGCGGGCCGTTGCACAATCGGGATCCACTTTGCCCAATATCTGACGATACACGACTTCCGCGGATCGCCGATCCCCGCCGCGTTCGAAATTGGCGGCCAGCGCCAGGAATGCGTCGGCCTTCTTCGGATCGATCTGACCGGCGATTTCGAGGGCCTCTCTCGCGGCCTCGTCTTCGCTCAATGCATCGTGTGCGAGGCCCTTCAGGTAATAGAGCCGTTGTGCCCGTGCGCCCTTTGCGATGATGCCATCGGCGGTCTCCAACGCTGCCGTCCAGTTCAGCTGATCGATGTAGGCTTCGCAAAGACTGATCGATGCGGAAATGTTGTCCGGCAGACTTCGCGTGACTTGAACCAGCTGCTCAATGGCCGACTCCGTCTGCCGGGATGCGATGAGCAGATTCGCATAAACGAGACGCGACGTCACGTCCGCTGAATTTGCCGCAACGTGCGCCGATGCCGCGGCGATCAGGGCGTCTAGACGCAGCGTGTCGCCATCCTGGCGAAGATGCGAAAGCAGTTCCGACGTCGAGTTCGAATCGAGTTTGACGGCGTTGACAAGATGGGCGTATGCCGTCGCCGTGTCGCCCTCCAGCACCTCCAGACGTGCAAGGAGATACTGTACCTCCGAGAGTTCCGGATGCGCCTCGGCAGCGGGATCCAGGATGCGTTTCGCCTTCGCCCGGCGATTTGATGCGATGTAGCGCTTCGCCCATTGAATTGTCAGCGCAGCGTCTTCCAGATCGCGGACGACGCCGTCCGCCTTTTCTTCGATGTCTTTCGAATTCGGCATCATGCCGCAGAGTGCATCCAGTTCGATCGCGGCGTTGGCGCCGAGTTTGCTCTGCGCGAGATATCGCTTCAGACTCCTGAACGCATCATCAACATCGTTTCGTTGCGCCTGCGCGTGCGCCAGTTCACGCCATGCATTTGCGTCGCCCGCATTTTCCCTGACGACTTGCTCCCAGGCGTTCGCTGCCTTCGTCGTTTCACCGAGCCGGGCCCGGATCGCAGCAATCCGCCTTTGCAATTCCGGCCCCGTCGTCTCGATCATCTCCCGAAGACGATCGTTCCTTCGCATTTCCAGTGTCAGATCCGAAGTGGACTCAAGAAATTCCGCATACAAATCGGCCGCGGCTCGCAGGTATCCTTCGGATTCCAGCGTCCGTGCGAGGAAGAGCACGGCAATGATCCGATCCGCGTCTCGCGGCGACGATGGAGCCGCCAGCAACGCCAGCCGAAATTCGTAAATCGCCGTCGCCTTGTCGCCGCTCAGAAGGGCCGTTTCCCCGGCCAGTTCGTGGGCCGCGACGTGGCGCGGCGCGGCACCGATCGCGGCCTGCAGGTCAACGATCGCTCGCTGGGAATCGCCCATGCGCGCGTGGCAGCGTGCACGCAGAACACGGGCGTCCGCGAATCCCGGATGGGATTGGATCAATCCATCCAGCTTCTCGGCTGCGTCCGCCCAGCGGCCCTCGCCGAAGCGGATACCGGCGTCGCGCCAAAGGCGCTTGGCCGTACCGGCGAGATCGGACTCGCGTTCGAGATCGAGGCCTTTGATTCTGCCGGGGAACTCGGGTGTCGGTGAGATCGCGTCCAATGCGACGTTTGCGTTGGCGGGAAGGGCCTCTGGCGGCGATTGTGCGATTCCGGCGGATGCCGTCGCCAGAAACGCGACCGAAGCGATCAGCAGCCCGGACAATCGAACACGGAATCTCCCGGAATGAGACGATCGAGCCATTGAAACGCTCCTCGCGTTGGATCGACGTCACCGCATTCCGGCTGGAGCAGACAATGCTGCATCGAGTCGCTGACACAGACTGACGGCGATTCTTGCGCGTCCGAATCGCGCGATGCCGAACGCGCAGCCTGCATCAAAGCCGACGCCGCCCATGCGGAAGCCTATCGTCGATGTTTCTTCTTGGTCACAGTCTTCTTCGGCGCAGCCTTCGACTTGGTTGCAGTCCGGGCGGGGCTGGTCCGGTTTTTCGCGGCAGCCGGTGCCGCTTTCTTCTTCGTCGTCGTCTTTGCGGATGCGGAGGCCTTCGTGGTCCTGGACTTCTTGGTCCCGGCACTGGTTCCACGCATTTCCTTTTTTCCGGCGGGGCTGCGCGCATGCAACTTGATGGCTGCGGACAGCGCAGCTGCGTCGGATTCCTTGACGTGTGTCCGCAGGAATCTGTGAGCGTCCTCGATGCTCGTGCCTTCGGGAAGATGATCTGTCTTGAGCAGATACTCCCACGCCTGTTCGTCGAGAGCGACGGCGGAAGAGCCCAAATGCCGCAGCGTGAAGAACGCATTGGCGTGCTGGCTCAGGCCGTCCAGCGAATCGAGAATCGAGGCTGCCGCCTTCTTGCCGAGCGACTTGAGAAAGCCCAGGTCGACTTCATGAATCTGGTTGTAGATGCTGGCGAGAACGGCGGAGATCTCCTCCGCGATCGGCCGCGACTTCGGATAGTTGACGCCGATGATCTGAACGAGTTCCGCAACGGGCGTCACGCGAAGATCATTCATGTCGACCGTCGACTCGTTCAGTCGGGCCAGCGCTTCGGCGGCCTTTTTCTCAGTCGTCGATCGCGAGAGGATTCCGAGGAGAAGCGTCTCCATCGTGCCGTTGACTTCCACGGGCGGATCCTTCAGGGCTTCCTTCTTGATCTTCCCGAAAAGTCTCTTGATTTTCTGGGCGTATTTCGTCGCGTTCTTCATCCGGAGTCATCCTCAGTTGCCGTCGGCGATGTCGTCGTCAGGATCCGTCGCCGAGTCCTCATCCTGAATGTTCGAAGTGTCTTCGATCTCGACGTTGTGCGACTCGATACCGTCCAGCGCTCGAATCGTCTCGATCGCCTTCTTGAATCCGATATCGAGATGGAATCGCAATTGCGGACACTGCCGCATGTTGATTTGCTTGGCCAGCCGCGTCTGAATCATGCCGCGGGCGCTTTCGAGTCCGCGTATCGTCGTTCGGGCCTCGTTGTCCGTGCCCATGACGCTGACGTACACGTCCGCCACGCGATAGTCGGGCGATACCTCAACGCGCGTGACGCTGGTCAGTCGATGCACGCGGGGATCATTGATCCGCATCGAGATCGCGTCGCTGACGACGTCGCGTACAAATTTGGAGATTCGTTCTTTCCGGTGTGCCATCAGATTTTGTTCGTCGCGATGCGTTGTCCGGCGGGCCCTTGAATCAAAGCAGCTCCAGTTGGTATTCCGCCAGTGATGCATGCGGGTTGCCGCGAACTTCGTCGACGATCTTGGAAAGGCAGCTCTCCGTAAATCGCCGGTTGTTCGACACCATCGCAATTCCAATCACGCATCGACGATGCTCGTCCAGCTCATCAACTTCCGCGATCGATATGTTGTGCTTGCCGCCAAGTCGATCTTTCAGGCTTTTCACGACACGCCGCTTGTCCTTCAGCGAGTGTGCCCCGGGAATGACAAGCGACAATCGAAGTGTTCCCACAACCATGGTTTCGCCAGTCCGATGTCATCGACGGCGCATCGCAGGCCGCGGCGACGGCCGATCACGTTACTTACCCTTTGATGTCATTTCCAGCGTTCGAGCGATCTCGATGACTTCAAACGCTTCGATAATATCGCCCGGCTTGACGTCATCGAAATTCGCGACCCGGATACCGCATTCGAATCCGGATTTCACTTCCTTGACATCATCCTTGAACCGTCGCAACGATCCCAGCTCGGCCGATTCCACGACGACAACGCTGTCCCGCAAGACGCGCACGCGATAGTTGCGATTGAACAGGCCGTCGCGAACGAAGCAGCCGGCGACCTTTCCGATCTTCGAAATGTGGAAGACATTTCGAACTTCCGCCATACCGCGGCTTTCCACTTTCTTGTCCGGCGTCAACAGGCCTTCCAGCGCCGCCTTGATCTGATCGCTGACTTCGTAGAGCACGCGATACGAGCGGATGTCGACGCCTTCGCGATCGGCCATTCGTGCGATCAACGGGTCCGGCGCCACATAGAACGCGATAATGATCGCTTTGCTCGCCTTTGCCAGCGTGATGTCCGACTCCGTCACCGCGCCGACGCCCGCATGCAGGATCGTCAGGCGAACTTCGTTGCTCTGGAAATTCGACAACTCCTGACGCAGTGCGTCAATCGAGCCCTGGGCGTCCGCCCGAATAATCACATTGAGTTCCGGAATTCGACCGTCGGCGGCCGTTGCGAAGATCGATTCCAGTGTCGTCGGCTTGGCAACGGCAACCAGTTCCTTTTCGCGACGCCGTTTCCCGACGTCTTCGGCGATATCCTTCGCCTGGCGGGCATTCTTCATCACGTAGAACTTGTCGCCGGCCTCGGGGACATCGCTCAATCCCATGACGACCACCGGCGTTGCCGGTCCCGCCTTCCGAACCTCTTTGCCCTTGTCGTCCTTCATCGAACGGATTCGACCGTGGCCGGGGCCGCAGATGACCGTCGCGCCCGGCTTCAAAGTGCCTTCCTGCACCATCAGCGTCGCCACGACGCCGACTTTCTCGTCGCGCCGAGCCTCGATGACAGTTCCCGTCGCGGGAATGGTCGGATCTGCTTTCAAATCCATGACGTCGGACAATGTCGCCAGATGTGCAAGGAGATCGTCGATGCCCTCGCCCGTTGTGGCAGACGTCTTGACCACGTCCGTGTCGCCGCCCCAGTCTCCGCTCGGCGTGAGCCCGTGCTCGGAAAGCTGGCCGTAGATCTTGTTGATATCGTGCTGAAGATCGATCTTGTTCAACGCGACGACGATGGTCGTTTCCGCCGCCTTGGCGTGATTGATCGCTTCGAGCGTCGTCGGCATGATGCCGTCGTCCGCGGCGACAACCAGCACAACGACGTCGGTCATGTGCGCACCGCGCGCCCGCATGGCCGTAAACGCCGCATGGCCCGGCGTGTCGAGGAACGTGACATCCTTGTCGTCGACCTTGACTTGATACGCACCCACATGCTGCGTGATGCCGCCCGCTTCGCCCGCCGCGACTTTCGTCTTGCGAATTCGATCCAGCAGACTCGTCTTGCCATGGTCGACATGGCCGAGGACTGTCACGATCGGCGAACGCGAAACCGGGTTCTTTCGCTCGATCGCCGCGAATTCGTCCGCCAGTTCGTCCAGCATCGTTTTCGCTTCGAGGACAGTCAGCTCAATACCGTAATCCAGGCAGGTCATCGTGGCCTGTTCCGTCGTCAACGTGCCATTCGGATTCACATTGATTCCGAATTCCTCGCGAACCTTACGGATGATCGCGAGGACCTGAATCCCGCTTTCTCGCGACAGATCGCGTAGCGTGATCGGTTCAGTCAATTCGATCTTATCGATCTTGATCGCCGCTGACTGGCCGGCCTGTCGGCGGCTGCTTGGGCGGTCGACTGCGCGAATGCCGCCGATACCGCGGCCCGACGCGCGGGCGATGCGCTCGCGCATTTCCTCGACGCCGCGCTCTCGCCATTCCTTGAACAGCTCTTCGCTCTTGTCCCG
>JAJDEC010000186.1 GCA_029259995.1 Phycisphaerae bacterium | reverse complement strand
AACGGCGTCGTCACAGTTCTGGACAAGCCGTATTCATGCGATGCGTAGCTTTCTGCGATTGAACAGGCGCTGTCACGAAGCCGGATTCTGTGCGAACGGCGTCAACAGATGATGAACAGTTCGTCTTAATGATCTTGCGTGGCGGCCCATCGATGCGCGGCAATCGCGTTGAGTTCGCGAATGTAGACATTCTCGTTCACGACGGCGATGTGCGCCCACGTTTCCGCATCGGAGATCCGTTTTCTTGACAGAATCGTCGCCTTCGCCGGATCGAGGGCGATCAGCACCAGCCCGCCGCGCTGATCGAGCGCGAGGAGCTTTTTTCGATTGACGGCCATGCTCCAATATTTGCCGAATCGCTTGGTTCGCCAGCGTTGTTCTCCTGTCTTCAGATCGATGCATGACAGCCGACCATTGCCGAGATGCAGGTAGGCGAAATCGTCGACGACAACCGGCGACGACATGTATCCCTGCGCCGACAGCGTCCATGCTTCGTGAACACTGAACGTTGCGTCCTTTCGCTCGACATCGTACATGTACGTCTTATTCTTGTAGGTGCTGGTCAGAACCCGATTGCCGATCACCATCGGTGTCAGGATATTCATTCCGCGAAATGCCGGCACATCGATCGCCCAGAGCGCCTGCCCCGTTTCCAGATCGAGCCCTGCAAGTGTCTGGCGGGTTTGCGCGACGAGTTGCCGCTTGTCGTGGATCGTTGCGATGACGGGGGAAGAGAATGGGCTGCCCATCATCGCGTCTTTCGACTCCAAAGCGCGCCACAAGACTTTTCCGTTGCGCTTGTCGATTCGAAGGACGGAATTCGCCGCCTGGAGATAGAGGCTGTCGCCATCGATCAGCGGCGAACAGACAAGTCCGAATCCCGGGTTGTCACTGTCCAGAACGGCGGGAAAGTCGAGTTTCCAGCGAATCGCGCCGTCGGCGATGTTCAGGCAGACAAGCATGTCGCGCATGCCACCGACGTACAGTGACTCACCGTCGCATGCAGGCGTCGAACGAATCCAATCCCCGTTGTCCCGGGCGAAGAACGGGACGCTCATGGATCCTTCCCATTGCGTCTTCCACAACGCCCGCCCCGTTGCTCGATCCAGCGCGTGAACGACTTCGTATTTCTCGTCCTTCGTTTCCGTCACGAAGAGTCGATCGCCCCAGACGATCGGGCCGGAATAACTCGGACCCAGCTCGACACGCCATTGCTGTTCAAGCGAATTCAGCGACTGGGGCCAGGGCGCCGATCCGTCCGCGACGTAACAATCGCGGTTCGGTCCTCGCCATTGCGGCCAGTTGGCGTCGCTTGCCGCCAGCGCGCATGGGAGATGCATGGAAATCGTCACGCCGATGGCGAGGCATCGCAGGCGAGTCGTGAATCGGGCCATTACATTCTCCAGCGGATACGTCGATCCGAATTCTGTTGAGCAGGATACAGGATTGCGTCAAACACCTTGGGGCATCAATTCGAGTCTCGCCGGGTCGTAGCCCCAATCAGGCATCGCGTCGAGGATGGACTGATAGACCGCGTCGTCGAGTTGCGGCGTTCGACTGAGAATCCAGAAATAGGTCCGAGACGGATCGCCGACGACGGCGTATTCGTAATCGTTACCCACTTCCAGGACCCAGTAGGGGGCGCCGAACGGCCAGAAGAAATAAACCGTCAGCTTTGCGGAGTTTCCGGGATCAGTCGTCGCAAAACCCTCAATCGTTCGTGAGCCGCCGTCGGGATCGCCGCAGGTGTTTAAGACCGTGACGGAGCCGTCATCGCGCAGCGAATAATCGGCTGTCACGTTCACGCAGCCCTCCTCGAAGGAGACTGGGTACTTTGCAATCTCGTACCATTGTCCGACATAGCGTGACGGGTCGAAATCGCTGACAGTCGCCAACGGGCTGATGTTGGTGCCGGCCCCGATGCATCCGCCAATGAGCGGTATGCAGACGATCATCATGCGGTAGTTTCCGGGTATTGTCTTCAAATCGACGCTTTTCATACGTTATCCCCTTGCAGGCGACCAGGTTCCAGTTAGATCGCAAAAGGATTCGCCGCGGGGGAACGTTTGGATTCAATCCATCGAAGATAAGATGCTGTCGACTCACGTCGACGGTCGGATCATTCGATTGGCGGCAGCGACCGCGTCCTGCAGGTTTTCTCCCCAGCCGTCCGCGCCAATGTCCCGCCAAAGCTCAGGGACGTCATCAAACGGACTTCCGCCCACGAGTATCCTGAGCCGTTCATGACCGTTGTGGCGCCGGATCCGATCAATGGTCCGGGCAGCGGTTCGAAGATGAAGACTGGTTGAGATCGCCAAGAGCAGGACGTCCGTCCGCGTGTGGCCGATAAACGAGACGAGGACGTCTGCCGGCACACTGGCGCCGAGGAAAAACGCGTGCCATCCATTGAGCTCCAACATGTCCGTGGCCATTCTCAGGCCGAGATCGTGGAAATCGCCGGTCACGGATGTGGACACGACGCGCGGTGCATCCGCCTTGATCGGCGGGAAATAGGAGCGCAATCGGGCGATCGCAACGCGAGTCGTTGCCGTGGCGAGATGTTCCTCGGCGATGCTCAATTCACCCAGGTGCCAGAGACGGCCGATCTCGTGCATGGCCGGCTGAAGAAGATGGACGTAGATTTCCTCGATCGGCCTGCCGGATTTCGCTTCGTCAAGAACGCGATCCACGGCGCGTCGATCTTCTCAGGAAAGGATGTTCTCGATATATTCAAGGGCGAGACGATTCGTCGAGGCGCTGGACACGGACACAGCTGAATCGACGTCGGCTTGTTGGGCGATCTCCAGGAGTCCGGCGTCGATACATCGTCGTGTGATGTCGACGGCGGCCGGCGGTAACTCCTCAAGAATCACATCGCGCATGCAGCGAAGGCTGAGATCCAGATCGGATCGATGATCGGGTTTGCTCCCATGCGATTGTGCAGTCCAGCGCATGGCGACGGCGAACAACTCCTCGCGCTCAAGGGCCACTGCCTGGGCGAGAAAACGAAGTCGCGACTCGACGTGCGCAACCCAGTCTCCTCGCCACGTCTTGCCGAATCGATCCGACAGTGTCGCGTCAGATTGGAAGTGACGTTCAACGGTCCATTCCGCCAATGCCCGTGTCACGTCTTCGATCGTGTCTGCGATTTGATTGGCCGTGTCATTCATCATCCATCTGTACTCGCAATGATCAGGAGCGGTCCATCAGAAACAACGACGCCGCCTGGCTTTTCAAGCGTTATGGCAAAAACGCTCGGTTTCTCGACGCGGAGTTTTGCATCGATCCGCACGATCGCTTCTTCTCGATCCGACAGGACGTCAAAGACACCGCCGTCTACGGGATTTGTGTCTCGCCCGGGATCCACAATCCACAATTGGTACTGCGCGACGGATGGATCATTGGCCGGCAACCCGTTCAGGCGCATGAAGCCTGCCTGCTCCGCGTCGCTCCATACGACGTCGCCGCGCGTCGCCGAATAGCCGTCCGCACTCGACGCCCATTCGGCCCGCACGAGATCGCTCGCCTGGATTTCGAGCTGCGCCAGCTGCTCGCCGGGCGTCAACGGCGCCGCCTCGGATGCTGGATTCGAGAGTGCCGACCACCATCCGCCGATCGCGATCAACAGCAGTGCGGCGATCGCGAATCGTTGGATGCGGACCGATGTGTACAT
>JAJDEC010000185.1 GCA_029259995.1 Phycisphaerae bacterium | reverse complement strand
CACGTGGACGGCGACGGATGCCGCAGGCAACACGTCAATGTGCATGCAGACGGTAACGATTGATGACGTGGAAGTGCCGTCGATCACTTGTCCGGCAGATGTGAACGCGACGACGGATGCGGGCGAATGCTTCGCCACAATCGCCGATCTCGGCGCGCCGACGGCGAGCGATTTGTGCGGCGGCGCAGCGTTGAGCAACGATGCGCCTGCGACATTCCCCCTGGGCGACACGTTTGTGACATGGACGGCGACGGACGACAGCGGAAACACGGAAACGTGCGTGCAGAGAGTGACGATCACGGATGGCGAGGCACCGACGATCGATACTTGTCCCGTGAATCGGAGTATCGACGCCGATGCGAATTGCGAAGCGAATGTGCCGGATTTGACGGGCGACGTGGTTGCGACGGATCCGTGCGATGCGGGTCCCGTCGTTACGCAGAATCCGGCCGCGGGCGCCACGATTGGTCTCGGCGACACGCAAGTCATCATGATCGTCACGGACAACGCCGGGAATGTGTCCACTTGCACGGTGACGCTGACAGTCAATGAGAATGGCTGCAACGATCCGGGCCCGGGCTCCGGGCCGGGCGACAATCCGACGCCCGGCGCGGATGGGATCGATGACGCGACCGAAGACGGCGCGCCCAACAACGGTGACGGCAACGACGATGGCACGCCGGACAGCCAGCAGGACAACGTCGCGTCATTGCCCAATTCCGAAGGTCGCTATCTGACGATCGTCGCGCCAGATGGCAAGATGTTGGCAAACGTCGTCGTCGGCGACAATCCTTCGCCGGGCGATGCCCCGGCAGGCGTCATGTTCCCGATGGGTTTCGTTTCGTTTGAGATTCCGGGATTACAGCCGGGCGAAGCCGTCGATGTTCAGATCATTGCAGATCTTCCGGACGGGGTTTCGATCGATACCTACTGGCGATACGGCCCTGAGCCCGACAACACAACGCCGCATTGGTACGAATTCCTGTCCGACGGAACGACGGGTGCGGATGTGAACGGCAACACGGTCACGTTGCATCTGGTTGACGGCAGTCGCGGTGACGACGACGTCACGGCGAACGGCGTCATCGTCGATCCCGGCGCGCCGGCGACGATGCCGGAGGTCGTGACGCCGCAGCCGACGCCGGATTGCGGCACCGGGACGTGTGCCGCGGGCTCGGCGATGTTCGTTCCGTTGCTGTTGGTTTCGATGAGGCTCGCGAAGCGCCGACGGCGGCACAGGCGGATTCGCGTTGCATCGTGATGCCGACCTTGTGAATGCATCGGAGTGAATTGATTCAGAATGAGGGCCGACGCGGGCAAGGCTGCCGGCGTCGGTCCTTTTGGGTTCATCACAGATTTGCGGGACGACGGCCATCACGTTCTGGAAGATGAGGACGTATCTCGCTCTGAAAGTTGGATTGTCCGCCGCGAAGGATCCGGGAGGGATCCATTGAGAGAAGCCCAGCGATTTATCGCTGGGGCACGCGGTTCCAATGACCAGTTTCCGTCCTGTAGGGATGGAATGAGTGCCACGCGACTGGCTCGCGCCGTCCCGACGGGCTACCCCGGATATTTCATCAGCATCGAAACGAAAGCGCATAGAAAAGGCCTCTTTGCCCTTGTAGGCTGGGTGTTTGTCGAGAACATTCAGCACAGAGCACGGAGGCCTTTTCATGACGCAGTGTAAATCGGAGACGCTCACGTTTTCCAGTCTTCCCCGGAAGAAAATCATCGCTGATTTCAACGGCGGTCATCTGACATCGGATGCCGGGGCCTTGCTGCTTCGTGAGGCGAATCGGCGGACGGGGTTGATCGACGCGTTGGCGGCATGCATTGCCGATCCTCGTGATCCGGCGCGGATTCAGCACGACGTCAAAACGCTCGTCGCTCAGCGTGTCTTCGGCATCGCCATGGGATACGAAGATGGCAACGATCATCAGATGCTTCGACATGATTCGATCATGCAAATCCTCGCCGAAGTCCCGCCGGCTTCGGAAGATCCGCTCGCGTCGCCACCGACGCTGTCCCGTTTCGAGAACTGGGTAGATCGCAAGTCGCTCGCGCGAATGAGCGCCGTATTCGTCGATCAATTCATCGCCTCGTATGACAATCCGCCGGAAGAGATCATCCTCGACTTTGACGCGACCGACGATGCCGTTCATGGCGACCAGGAAGGTGGATTCTTTCACGGCTACTACAACCACTACTGCTACCTGCCGCTTTACGTCTTCTGCGACGACCGTTTGCTTTGCGCCTACCTGCGGCCATGCAAGATCGATGGGGCCAAGCACAGCCGCGGCATCCTCAAACTGCTGGTCCGTCGCATCCGTGAATCATGGCCGAGCACTCGGATCATCTTCCGCGGTGATTCAGGCTTCTGTCGCTGGAAAACCCTGAAATACTGTGATAAGAACGACATTGGCTATGTCGTCGGACTGGCGACCAACAAGCGACTCAAGCGGATCCAGAAACCGTTCATGACCGATGCCAAGAAACAGTTCGAAGAGACGGGTGAGAAGCAGCGTAGCTTCCACGAGTTCGAATACGCTGCGGGAACGTGGGATCGTAAGCGGCGGGTGGTCCTCAAGGCGGAACATCTACGCGATGGCCCCAACCCGCGATTCGTTGTCACGAATCTCGATGATCCGCCCGAGGCGATCTACGACAGCATCTACACGCAACGTGGCGAGATGGAAAATCGCATCAAGGAGCAGCAGCTCTACCTGTTCGCCGATCGAACGAGTTGTAGCAAATTCATCGCCAACCAATTGCGTTTGTTGCTCGCGTCCGCGGCCTACGTGCTGATCGAACATCTTCGGCGTGACGGCCTGAAGGATACCGAATTGGCCAGCGCCCGAGTGGATACGATTCGACTCAAACTTCTGAAAGTTGCGGCCCGGGTCGTCGTCAGCGTGCGCCGCATCGTGCTCCATCTGTCGAGCAGCTATCCCTACCAACCGCTACTAAGACGGCTCATCTCACAGCTCGTGCCGAGCTGATCCAACCCAGAAACTCGATTCATCGCGTGGGGGTAAGGGGGCGGTCTGCGCCCAGCCAAGCGAAAACCACCCATTATTCAAAATCCGAACAGACCGTTCCAAACTCACCGACGAAATGGAACCTGATGAAATATGCGGGTTAGAGAGTCGCCGAGATTCAGCTACTGAATTGCGCCCGCCGCGACCTGCTCCGTTGCACGCAGCGCGTCGAGTCGCGCCTTTGCCTGCGAATGATCGGGCAGGATTTCGAGCGCCGCCTGATAACTCGCGATTGCCTCCGCCGGATTGCCGGATTTCTCCAGCGCCATCGCATGGAAATAGCGTGCGTGCCCCAGATTCGTGTGCGCGATCGGGAATTCGGGGCGGCAGCGCAATGCTTCCTGGAATTCAGCCACGGCCCCGGCGGCGTCGCCGTCTGCGAGCAGGGCGCCGCCGAGATTGTTATGGGCATCGGCGTAGTCGGGATTGATCGCGAGGGCCTTTCGATAGGAGACGATCGCCTCCTTGATCCTGCCCTGTTTCTTGCGGGCCAGACCAATGTTGTGATGGGCGTCGGCGTAGTCGTCATTCAATTCGACGGCTTTTTGAAACTGGACGATGGCGTCATCGAGTCGCCCCATGTCGAAATAGGCGCCGCCAAGATTGTTGATCGCCATGTGATCATTTTCGTTCTTCGCCAGTGCGATCTCGTATTGTTCGATCGCCTTTCCGAGATCCCCCATTTGCGCATACGCGGCGCCGAGATCGCTGCGTATGCTTGCATAGTCCGGCTTCAGTTCCAGCACGCGTTCGTAGTGC
>JAJDEC010000184.1 GCA_029259995.1 Phycisphaerae bacterium | reverse complement strand
GCCAGCACGCTAATTACCTAATGGGAATCATTCATTGTGTGGAACCGGCTCATAGCCGGTTCGTTACGGGCGATAGGCCCGTGGCGGATTCAATGAATCATTCTGCAGTTCAACTTAGGTGTGGGCTTGCGTGGATCCTCTGCGCTGATCGATCGGCGATCATCTCGATTGGACGATTGGGCTTTATCAGTCGTAGAGCTCGCCAACGCGTTTATCGATTCGCTCCGCCAGTTGAGACGCCTCCGCGCGGATCAGCTTGGCGCGCTCGCGGAATTCGGCCGCCTTTTCGACGTTGCTCAGGCCGGGAAGGTTGATCATGACGTTCAGTCGGGCGCCCTCCACACAGGCATGTGCCGCGAACCCGGCGACGCCCGCGTCGGAAATGCAATTCTTCTTGGATTCTTCGAGACCTTCGACGGCGAGCCGCATGACGTTCAGGGCCGTTCTCATGATGGCGAGGGGGGCTTCCGTTGCGTGGGCTGTCGCTGTTTCCATGCGGGCGTCACGATCGGGGGCGTCGTCGGGTAGTTTCCAGCAGACCATCAATTCATTGAATGCAATGACATCCTGATCGGCCAGGATCTCGAGCTCCTTGCGCAATGTGTCGGCCTTGTCGATTAATTCGTGCAGGGGGCCGGCTTCACCGGATTTCTTGTCGTTGAGTCGGGCGACCATTCCGCAGAGCGCGGCGGCGACGGCGCCGATGAGCGCGCTGGCGCTGCCGCCGCCGGGCGTGGGGGACCTCGATGCAAGCTGAACGAGAAAATTACTGATGGGCTGCTGGGCGATCGGCATGATGATTCGTAACCCCGATGCGTTGTGTGTCAGTGGGTACTCGACTTATCGACTGCAAAGTTACGAGAATCGCGGGCAAATGCAAACGATGCGGCCTGCCGCGTCGTGTTTCAGCCTGGTCGAAATTCAGTTTGATTCATTGAATCCGCCGTGGGCCGATCGCCTGTAACGAACCGGCCCTTTGCCGATTCCACACGATGAACGATTCCGATCATGTACTCAGAAGAGAAGTCCCTGTTCTCCGTTCGCCTCGTGTTCGATTTCCTTGATCAGGTCGGCGTCATCGTTGCGAACGTTGTTGACGCGCGGGCTGACTCGCGTGAGCGAGAGCGCGGCGCCGTCCCAGGGTCGCATGAGTGTTTTCAGTCGGGACACGTCTTTCACTTCCGGGTCGAGCCATGCCGCGAAATCGCCTGGCGCCAGCATCGCGGGCATTCGATCGTGCAACGACTGCATCGTTGCGTTCGGCGTCGTCGTCAGGATCGTGAACGTTTCCAGCGGCGCAGCGCCTTCATGCGACCAGGTTTCCCAGAGACCGGCAAATGCGATCGGCCGTTCATTGTCCAGGTGAACCCAATAGGGCTGTTTGGGGCCCGCCGCCGACTTCCTCCATTCGTAGAATCCTGACGCGGGCGCGATGCATCGCCGTGACTTGAAGGCGGAACGGAACGACGGCTTGATGTCGGCGGTTTCGCTGCGGGCATTGATGAGTCGTGCGCCGATCGACGCGTCCTTGCTCCAGGAGGGAATCAGGCCCCATCGCAATGCGTCCATTCGCGCGGCGCCGTCCATCGATCGCACGATGGGCGCATACTGCGTTGGCGCGATGTTGTAACGCGGCGTCAGTTCTGTCGCGATTTCGATTCCGAATTCGGCGATGAGATCGTCGAGTTCGCATGTCAGTGTATATCGTCCGCACATAACAACTTTCGACCCGTCATGGCGCTGCGGAGCCGACGGTTTCTGCGGCCGCCGCCTCGTTCGGCAATTCGGAAATATCGGGAACGCGTCGCGTCGGTGCGGCGGGCTGCGTTGACGGCGTTTCGGGCAGCGGCGGGTAGTCGTCGTATTTTCTCCGCAAGGCGCTCCAGACGCCGCTCTCGGGCCTTTCCATCTCCGCCTGTGCGAGGGCGGCGAAGCCTTCGTTGCGGTCGGCGGAGGCGTCGATAATCGTCGTCGCAGTTTCGAATGCGGCGTTGTCGTCGCCACGTGCGAGTGAGAGCCGAAGCTTCGCATATTTTGCAAAGAGCAAATCCGGAACCAGTGCATCTGCGCGTTGGATCCACGCGTTGACTTTCGATCCGATTTCGGAACGAAACGCGAACTGATTCGCCAGCGATGCATAGGCGTTTGCCAGGCGCGTGTCGATCGGCTCGTTCGAATTCGGGGAAAGATGCTCGATCTGTGATTTCGCTTCCGCTTCGCGTCCCGTCGCCAACAGGATCAGCAGCCGCGTCGCGCCCAGATGAAAATCCAGATTGATCGACGTGGCCGAGCCGTCTGTGCGGGGAAGCGGGCCGTAGAGAATCTCTGAGGCCTTGACGAGCCGTTCAAGCAGCGGGGCCGGATCGCGGGTCGGATCGTCGCGGAATTGGTCATTCACTTGTTCATAGAGGGCAGCCGAATGCGCCGTGAAGAGCGGTCCGCCGGACTTGGCGTACATGTCGGCGGCAAGTCCGGCATCTTTGGCGGCACGAGCGTGTTGTCCGATCATGTCGGAATACAGCGCCGAGATTCTCAGCGTTTCGGGCGACAACGGATCCGTCCATTCGGCGTAGGGCTTTTCGGCGTCGGCCTTTGCGATATTGACGGCGCCTTCCATCATCGATTGGAAGCCGGGGAAATGCGTCGCAAGTTCCTGCACCAGCATACGAAAGCGCGGATCGGCATCAACATCGTTGCGGCGCAGGTACATCCGGAGCCAGTTCACTCGATCCGCGGGCGAAGGGCGGGCCAGGTCGTTCAGAAACTGAACGACATCCGAATTGCTCATTCCGCTTGAGGAAATGAAATACGGCAGCTCATTCCATCCCGCCCACAGTCGGACGAGGTATTCAAAATTGAAGGGTTCGTCCAGTCGGCAGTTTTCCAGTTGACGGAGGAATTCGATTCGGAATTCGATCGCTTCGGCCCGTTCGTTTCTCATTCGATGGATGTCGCATCGCGTCAGGGCGAGTTCCCATCGCAGGGTTGAGATCCCGAGAAACCTTGGGGCGACCGAATTAAGGTCGTTGATTTCGATCTGTGCGAGTCGCGCCAGTTCGATGTCCCTGTCGTTCGGCGGCGTTTCGGTCTCGACGGCTCTTTGCGTCCGTCGTCTCAATTCGAGAATGCGCGCTTCGATGGCGTACTTCCGTGAAATGAGTTTGCGCATCGGGTCGAGAGATTTGCGGCCGGACATGTCGGCCTGCGTAATCGCCGTTTCGAAATCACCCGCCTGAATCGCCTTGACGGCATCATGTTGTGCGCGGGAGGCGCGCCAGTTCTGAAAGCCGACGAACCCAAGCGCGATGGCGACGAGCGCGGACACGACGCCGGCCAGGCGAACACTGCTGGGCTTCAGTCGCCGTGCTTCGATCTCCTCCGGCGCAGCGTTGCGTTGCGGAATTGGTCGTTCATCTCGGACCATTGCCCACAGGCAGGCCCACGCCGTGAAAAACAAGGGCGGCAGGCCGGGCTGGCGCAGACCGACGGTCGCGCCCTCCTCGAATGCGACGGCGACGATGGCCGCGGCAAGGCCGATGACGACGGATCGATTGACGGCCTCCTTCGGATTCTCTCGCCGCCTGTCGACATATCGAATGGCCCAGAAGAGCGTGACGATGAGCGCGCCGACGAACCCGATGGTTCCGGCGATACCGACGTCGGCGAGGAGTTGCAGGTACTCGTTGTGGGCTTCGACGACCCAGACGTGCTCGTCGATTGCGATGGCGTTCGGATCCAGCAGTTGATCGTCGCGCGCAAACTGGCCGGCGAGCATCGTGTATCCGCCCTCGCCGTTGCCGCCGACAATCTTGCTCATCCACAGTGTCAATGCGTAGGGCCACTCGTGATTCAGGCGTGATCGCACGGAGTGGGCCCTGTCGCCCATCGAGCTTTCCCGCAGCAGCGGCATCACGACGAATTGAACGACGGCGATTGCGACGAGAATGCTGCCCAACAGGACAAACATCCGCCGCTTTCGGGGGGCGAGGAGAATCAGAGCGAAACACGCGCCGGCGTACATCCCGGCGCCGGCCGAGCGAGACTTCGTCATCCAGAGCGCGTATCCGCAGATCGCCATCGCAACGAAACTCATCACGATGAGATCGATTCGCTGCCCTGAGCTTCCGTCCGAAGATTGCCTTTTCTGCAGACCTGCCAGAATGCCGCCGGCCGCTGCGAAGATCGCTGGGAGCAGGCATGCGGCGAACCAGAGTTCGTTCCCCACGGGATACCAGAGACGGTTCCGTCCGTCGGCGCGACCGTGGAAATACCAGATGCCGAAGAGCGTCATGAGCGTGATGACGGCCACCATCGAGATAGTCAGTTTTCTGGCATCGGCAGGCCGAAGGGCAAAGGCGAGCGGCAGCCACCAGCCGAACGTAAAGAGCCGCAAGAGTACGCCGCCCATGGAGACGTTCGGCGCATGGGAAAAATAGGAACTGATAACGCTGATGAAGAGCAGCAGCCCCCAATAAACGTAAGGCGCTGTCATGTGACGCTTAAGGTCGAACAAGTCGTCGCGCGTCAATGTCGGCCGCGACCTGGACATGATCAGCTGGGCGCCGAATACGAGCATGAGTGCCGCCGCGCCGATGTGGAAGCAGAATCGTCGGATTTCGACGATGCGCAATGTGGGGAATGCGCTGGATTCGCCGTCCGCCCCGGCCAACGCCAGGTAGGAAACGACAGTCTTCAACAGCGAATTGTCCTGCATGTGCGTCTGCGAGAACGACGGCGGGTTGGTCAACATGCAGGCGCAGAGCATGGCGAGCGTCGCCACGATCAGCATCGCCATGCTGAATCGCTTTTCCTTCGAAGTGTCTTCGCTGAGTACTGTCAACGTGCTATCGCCTCCGACATGGTGATTTTGGGGTCGAATCCGGTCCGTGGCTCGCTATCCTTGGCGACGGTCCGTCCCTTCAGGTTACGCCTGGCTTCATACCAGCGCTGCGATCGCTTCATTGAGTCGATCACAGCCGGCGATTTCGATATCGCCGGGCTTTCGGTGCATCGATTCGACGCTGGCGCGGGGGAGCAGGCATTGCGTGAACCCCACGCGGCCCGCTTCCGTGGCGCGCTGCTTTGCATGATGCACGGGACGCACCTCTGCGCCCAGCCCCAACTCGCCGAAGACGACACTGCCCGTGGCCAGCGTCCGATTCGTCATGGCGGAATAGACGGCGAGGGCGATGGCGAGATCGGCGGCGGGT
The DNA here is from genome assembly GCA_029259995.1 of Phycisphaerae bacterium. Taxonomy (GTDB): domain Bacteria; phylum Planctomycetota; class Phycisphaerae; order UBA1845; family UTPLA1; genus ECT2AJA-110-A. Next base: position 3,423 of record JAJDEC010000184.1, on the reverse strand, counting down.
TCCGTCACTTTGACGCCGCCGACGACGTTGATGAAGACGTCCTGATCGCCAACGACGCAATCGGCATGCTTTTCGAGGACGGCGAGAACCATCGCCGTGCGGGCGGCATCGACGCCCGTCGTCTTGCGTTTGGCCGAGCCGAAGACGGATTGGACGCAGAGGGCCTGGACTTCGACGAGCAGCGTTCGTGTGCCTTCACAGGCGGCGAGGACGACGCTGCCGGGGCGGCCTTCGCGCTGTTCGGCGAGGAACATCTTCGACGGATCGGGCACGGGGGCGAGGCCTCGATCCGTCATTTCGAAAATGCCGAGTTCGTCCGTCGAGCCGAAGCGATTCTTGATGGCGCGGACGAGCCTGTGGGAGTGGAAGCGATCGCCTTCGAAATAGGCGACGCAATCAACGAGATGCTCGAGAATCTTCGGCCCGGCGATCGCGCCTTCTTTCGTGACGTGACCGACGAGGATGAGGGCGAAGTTCATCTGCTTGGCGAGCCAGATCAGTCGGGCGGCGGCGTCACGGAGCTGCGTGACGCTGCCGGGGGCGGCGGCGAGATCGGGGCGATAGATCATCTGCACGGAGTCGATGATGACGACGTCAGGTTTCTCGTGTTGCAGGAGGTTGATGATGATGTCGAGATTCGTCTGGGCGCTGACGCGCATCGGGGAATTTTCGAGATCAAGGCGGGCGGCGCGAAGGCGGACCTGACCAAGGGATTCCTCGCTCGTGACATAGACGATCTTCTTTTTCGCTTCGGCGAGGGCGTGACCGATCTGGAGGAGGAGCGTGGATTTACCAATGCCGGGATCGCCGCCGATGAGGACGGCGGAGCCGGGAACGATGCCACCGCCGAGGACGCGATCGAATTCGGAGACGCCGGAGGCGTAGCGCTTCGTGTTGTCGGGCCGGACGTCGGCGAGGGCCTGAACGAGGGCCGCGTCGGACGCAGGGGCGATGGGGCGATGCTTGTCTTGTGTCGTGCCGACGACACGTTTTTCTTCGAGGGCGTCCCATTCACCACAGGCAGGGCACTTGCCCATCCAGCGCGGCTGGACGGAGCCGCATTCTTTACAGGTGAACTGCGTGTGTTGCTTGGCCATGCGGGGGGATGATACGGGAAAACGGCATTCAGAGCCGCCGCGTCCTCGCGGCGACGAAGATCGAGGGAGCACGATTGACGCTTGCCACGCTGGCGACAGCGAGGCGCTAACTGTCGTCACGTTGGGGACAGCGAATTTCTGTCGTTCGGCTTAGGGGCCGATCAACAATGCAGACAACCCAGTGACGTCGTTGCCGTCGACGCTGCCGTCCTGGTTGATGTCGGCGAGCGTGCAGTCGAAGCCATTCAGGAGCGATGCGACGAACGCGGGGATGTCGCCAAAGTCGGCGCTGCCGTCGCCGTTGACGTCGCCGATCGCGTCGTTGTCATCGCCGATGCCGTTGTGATTACAATCGTTGGCGTAGATCGCACTGTCGATGAAACCGGCAATGTCGAGACCATTAAAAGCGCCGTCCCGATTGAAGTCTGCCAACGGGCAGTTCGTGCCGGAAAGCAGCACTGTGATGAACTCATCGAAGTCCGAGAGATCGGCGACGCCATCGGCATCCATGTCGCCCGGTAGCTCGCAATCGTCGGGAATGTCGTTGAGGTTGCAATCCTGCGATCGAATGTCGAACACCTGCGCGAAGCCCCCTCCTCCGTTCGGTGCATCATATTCGGGAAGGCCGACGATCACTCTGCCGTTATCGATCGCGACGCTTTCAGTCGTTCGAGCTGTGATCTTCTTCGTCTCCACCCAACTGCCGTTGTCCCGTCTGAACAGGTACGTGCCGATTCGGGATGCAATGATCGCCAAGTCGTTTTCGATTGCCACGGATTGCCCGAAGTAACGGGATGCTGCTGCGTCTGACGCCGTGAGTTTCTGCATCTGCTGCCAAACGTCTCCGATCTTTCTGAAGACGTACGCCGATCCGCTTCGCGACCCATCGTCGTCACTCGACGGCGCCCCGACGATGGCGGTGTCGCCATGAATGGCGACGCCGGCGCCGAAGGCGTCAAACGACTCGGGGTCGGATGGCCCCAGTTTGGCGACCTGCTGCCAACTTCCGTCGATCTGCTCGAATACATATACCGCGCCGCTCTGGATGCTGCCCGTCCTCGCACCGGTAGCGCCGACAAGCAGAGTGTCTCCGTCAAGCGATATGTGGCCGCCGAATCCGTCGTTCGACAGGGCATCGGAGGCGATGAGCTCCTGTTGCTCCTGCCACATCCCGTCTATTCGGCGGAACACGTATATGGCGCCGTTGTTGACGCCCACATGACTGCCGTAATAGTCGCCGATCAGGGCAAGATCTCCATCGATCGCGACGGCGGCCCCGAATCTCCCGTTGCCTGCAGCTTCGGCGGCGACGAGCTTGGTTTCCTCTTGCCAGGTCCCGTTGATATTGCGAAAGACGTATGCCTCGCCGAAAGGGCCCAGCCACTGCCAGCCTGTGATGATCGTGTCGCCACTGACGGAACACGAAATCCGGTCGCTGAAGGCGATTTCCGGGACGTTGGTCCCGGTCAGCGTTGCTTCGTATTGCCATTCGCCGTCGATTTGTCCGTATGTGGCGGCAAAGAGCGGAATCTCCGCCTCGATGCCGTCAATGCCATTGGTGACGATGATTTGATCGCCATCGATGTCAACGCATCCGCCAAGAAAGAAGTAACCCATTGGATCGGGAAGCACGATGTCGGCGCCCAGGCTCGTTTCACATACGTCCGGGATGCCGTTTGTATTGCAGTCGTCCGCGACGATTCCGTCGCCATCGGGATCCGTCGGATCAACATCGCAGTCATCGGGCCGTCCGTTGAGATCACAATCGGCGTAAACGACGCCATCCCCGTCGGGATCGGATGGGTTAATGTCACATCGATCGGGGATTCCATTGTTATTGCAATCCACATCACAATCGTCGGGCGTGTGGTTTCCGTTGCAATCGGGGATGACGACGCCGTCGCCATCGGGATCCGACGGATCGATATCGCAGTCGTCGGGCACGCCGTTGCCGTTGCAGTCCTCTTCACAGTTGTCGGGGATGAGATTCTGGTTGCAATCGGCAATGACGACGCCGTCACCGTCCGGGTCCGATGGATCGATGTCGCAATCGTCCGGAATACCGTTCGCGTTGCATTCCGGTTCGCAGCTGTCGGGCAGGCCATTTCCGTTACAGTCGTCGACGACAATGCCATCGCCGTCGGGATCCGACGGAGCGGTATCGCAGTCATCGGGGACGCCGTTCTGATTGCAATCGATGTCACAGCTGTCGGGGATGTCGTTCACGTTGCAATCAGGAACAACAGTGCCGTCTCCGTCCGGATCGGATGGGTCGAGATCGCAGTCGTCGGGTACGTCGTTGAGATTGCAGTCCTGTCTCCGAAGG
>JAJDEC010000183.1 GCA_029259995.1 Phycisphaerae bacterium | reverse complement strand
GCTGGCAATCTTTATCGGCTTCGAAATCATCACGAAGATTCCGCCGACGCTGCACACGCCGCTGATGTCCGGATCAAATGCGATTTCGGGCGTGACGCTGATCGGCGCGCTTGTGTCGACGGGCAGCGACGTGACGTGGTTGCCGAAATCGCTCGCCGTGCTGGCCGTGGTTTTCGCGACGATCAACGTCGTGGGTGGATTCATGGTGACGCATCGCATGCTCGGCATGTTCAAGAGGAAGGGATAACTCTGTGCTTGCTGTCGTTTCGTCTCAAAGTCTGATTAATCTCGCGTATCTCGTCGCGTCCATCCTGTTCATCTACGGTCTCAAGGGCCTGACGCATCCGCGAACAGCGGTGCGCGGCAATCTGATCGGCGCCCTGGCGATGTTGATCGCCGTCGTCGTGACGCTGTGGGATCAGCACGTCATCAGCTGGACGTGGATCTTCGCCGGAATTGCCATCGGTAGCGCCATCGGCGCGTACCTCGCCGTCAAAGTGCAGATGACGGGTATGCCCGAGTTGGTGGCCGTGTATAACGGCTTCGGCGGTGTTGCGTCAGTCTTGGTTGCCGGCGCGTGGTTGCTGTCCGGCTACAGCGGCGGCGAACACGCGGTCCTTGTCGCGACGGATGCAGTCGGCGCGAGCGATCTCGTCGGCAAGCCGGAACTGTCGGCGGCACTCATGCAGGGCACGATCGCCGCTGCGGCATCCGGGTTGATCGGCGGCGTCACGCTGTTGGGCAGTCTCGTCGCCTACGGCAAGCTGGCGGGGATCAAGTGGATCCCGGAAGGCGCGTTCCTCCCGCAGCAGAAGATCATTAACGCGGTACTCGTTCTGATTGCGCTGGCGCTTTGCTATTGCACCGTGACAGACATCCTCGCACCCGGCCAGGCCATTGCGGACGCTTCGGGATCCGTTGTTGAAGCCGTTTCGACGAACACGGGCTGGTACTACACGGGAATCGTCGCCATTGCATTCATTCTCGGCGTGACGCTCGTGACACCGATCGGCGGCGCCGACATGCCGGTCGTGATCGCCCTGCTCAACTCCTATTCCGGATTGGCGGCCGCGGCGACGGGATTCGTCATCAACAACAACGTGCTGATCATCGCGGGTTCGCTCGTGGGTGCGTCCGGATTGATTCTGACGAGCATCATGTGCAAGGCGATGAATCGATCCTTGTGGAACGTGATGTTCGCGACAATGGGCCCCAGCAGTTCGTCTGCAACGGCGGACGAGGTTTACGAGGGCAAGATCAAATCGACAAGCGGCGAAGAAGTCGCCATGCTGCTCGAAACGGCGCGACGCGTCGTCATCATTCCGGGCTACGGAATGGCCGTGTCGCAGGCGCAGCACGCCGTTCGCGATCTGGCGAACCTGCTGGAGTCGAAGTTCGGCGCGAACGTCGATTACGCGATTCATCCCGTGGCCGGCCGTATGCCGGGACACATGAACGTCCTGCTGGCGGAAGCGAACATTCCCTACGACAAGCTGCGGGAAATGGACGACATCAATTCGGAGATGGATCAGGTCGATGTGGCGATCGTCATCGGCGCCAACGACGTCGTGAATCCCGTCGCGCGAACCGACCCGAAGTCCCCCATCGCCGGCATGCCGATCATCGACGTCGACAAGGCGCGGACAGTTATCGTCATCAAGCGAAGCCTCAGCCCGGGTTATGCCGGAATTCCGAATCCGCTGTTCGCGGCGGACAACACGCTGATGCTGTTCGGCGACGGAAAGAAGGCGTTTCAGGAGATCATCGAGGCGGTCAAGGAAGCCTGATTATTAGGTGACTTGGCGACATTGTGATTTGGTGATCTGAAGCGTTCGGCTGTAATTTCAGATTTGCAGTTCGAGATTTTAGCGACGAGCGCGCCGAGTCGTTCGCATTCAGTCTTTTGCTTGTCATCATCGTGTCCAACGTTTTCCTGCGGGCCTGCGGTATTGAACCGCAATATAATTCTCTTCCTATGTTGGATACGGAACCAATCAGGCCCGGGCAATCCGCATGGACTCGCTTCGGTAACGTCAGGCTGGAGCGTCTCGGGCCATTGATCCGGCGATGCATGTCGCCAATGGTCGTCGTATGTCTCGTTCTCCTGATGATGATGGTCGCCGGTGATCTTTGGGCCGGGAATGAGCGAAGCGCATGGGTGGTTGGAGGCGGCGAACGGAGCAATTGGAAAGTCGGGTACATTCGTTACGTCATCGTGATTCGGTCCGTCACGTTCGAGGGCAGCGATGAGGCGTTCAAATACTATGACGATAATATTCCCGGTGGCTGGTCCTGGACCAATTCAGCTGGGGTTTTCGAGATTTCCAACCATTTCAATGGCTTCGGGTCGCCGGGCACATGGACGTTGATGAAGCCCGAGATTTCGAGTTATTCCGGGAGTGTTCAGCATTCGATTTGCAAGCATGCAGCGGGAATCCCCTGTATTCTGGATGGAGCAACTTATCGCAGCCGGTTTTGTCGAGCGCCGCTTTGGATACCGGCGCTGCTATTGATAGGGATCATGTTCATCTCCGGGCATCGGCGATTTCGCCGGACTCGACCGGGATGCTGCTGGCGATGCGGATACATGTTGATCGGACTCGTCTCGGGCAAGTGTCCCGAATGCAATTGGATGATCGTGGATGCCGTTAAGGAGGAACTCCAATTGCGTGAGTCGAATCAAACAAGCGGAGCCAAATAGCGTGTCACATGTCGCCTATCTCTGGGATCCCGTCAGCCTGAAGCATTTCACGGGACCGCACGCGGAGCAGATCGCTCGGGCTGAGCGGCTTTGTCCGGATCACATTGACGCAAGGCTGATCGGCGCGACTTTCCCCGAGATTCAGGAACACGATGCTGTCGAGGCGATTCTACGCGTCCATGGACGCGAATACATCGACTGGGTTCGCGAAGTCTGCGAGCGCGGCGGCGGGCTGCTCGACGAAGGCGACACAGTTGTGAGTCGGAACAGCTTCGACGCCGCGATCGCCGCCGTAAACGCGGGGCTGACAGGCGTCGATCTCGTCATGCGCGGCCAGGCGGCTCGTGCGTTTTGCGCGATGCGACCACCGGGGCATCATGCCCTGCCGGATCGGGCCATGGGGTTCTGCATCTTCGCGAATATTTCCATCGCAGCTCGATACGCCAAGGCGTTGTACGGCGTCGAGCGAATTGCCATCGTCGATTTCGACGTGCATCACGGGAACGGTACACAGGACGTCTTCTACGCCGACGGCAACGTGCTGTTTGTCTCGATGCATCAACATCCGCTCTGGCCGATGACGGGGCTTGCCGAAGAACGCGGCGTTGGTGCAGGCGAAGGTACAACGCTTAATCTACCCATTCCGCCGGGTACATCCGAAGCCGTTCAGCTGCGCGCTTTCGTCGAAGAAGTCCTGCCGGCAGTCCAGTCGTTTGGTCCGGAACTGCTGCTCATCTCGGCGGGATTCGATGCACATCGCGACGATCCGCTGGGGGGCTTGATGATGACGGAAGTGGGTTTCGGGGAGATGACGCGTGGATTGGTGGAGATCGCCAGGGAATGCTGCGAAGGTCGCGTCGTGAGCCTTCTGGAAGGCGGCTATGACCTGAATGCGTTGGAAAACAGCGTTGTGGCGCATGTCGAGGCCCTTTCCGCGTCATAGCGCCCTCGATTTTAGCCGTGTGTCGTTCAAGGCGGCGGCGGATAACCGGCGAACCGCGGAACCGGTTTTGAGACGCTGCACACTGTGCACGCATATTCCATCGAATCGCTCTCCACAGTATCATCGCGACCAACTCGAACGCGCGAACGCGCAAGGTAATTCAGTGAATTTCAACATCGTTAATGAATATGATCCGCTCGAATGTGTGCTCGTGCATCGCCCCGGCGACGAGATTGAGCGACTGACGCACGACAACATGGAGCGCTTTCTTTTCGAGGACATTCCGTTTCTCAAGCGGATGCAGGAAGAACACGACGCGTTTTGCTCGGCGATGCGCGAACGGGGCATCAACGTTTTCTATATCGAGAAGATGATTTTCGAATTGCTGACAGAACATCGCGCGGCGGCGGAAGCGCTGATCGAAACAGTCTGTCGCGTCGAAGGCGTTCCCGCGATTACCCAGGAGCTTCTCGACGCCAAGCACTTCTCGAACGAGTCCCTGTTGCAAGTCCTTTTCGCGGGAATCACGACGGAGGAATACCAGAAGAAGACGGGCCGCCGATCCCCCCCTTCCCCGGCGAAAGAGGATTACATTCTCGAGCCGATTCCGAACGCATATTTCAGCCGTGATCCGGCCGTCGTCGTCGGTCAAACCGTGATCTCGTGCAAGATGCACTACTTCGAGCGCGTGCGCGAGACGATTCTGACTCGGGCTGTTCTGGAACATCATCCGGAGTTCGCCGGGCAGAAGATCAGCTACGGAGGATCGAGTTCGCCCACGGAGGATCGCCCGTTCACGATTGAAGGCGGCGATATCATCGTGCTGAATCGTGAGGCACTCTTGATCGGCGCGAGCGAGCGGACGCGATCGGAAACGATTGAAGTCCTGGCGAGAAAGGCGTTCGAAGACGGCGATGTGAAGCGCGTGTATGAGATTCCGATTCCGACGGAACGCACATTCATGCATCTGGATACGGTCCTGACGATTGTCGATCACGGCGTCGTTGTCTGGTTCCCGGGCGTGATGGAGCACATCAAGTACATTCATCACCTGGAAATGGACGAATCTGGAAAAGTGTTGCGGCAGGCCGAGTCGCGGAATCTCGAGCAGATCCTCAGCGATGAATTCGGGCAGCAGGTACAGATCGTGCGCACAGGCGGCGGTGACGAGCACTTCGCCAGTCGCGAACAGCGAACGGATGGTACCAATACGCTGGCGCTGGCGCCGCGCGTCGCCTGCACGTATGAACGGAACACTCGCACGATTGCGGCGATGGAAGAGGCCGGCATCGAGTGTGTCTCAATCATCGGTTCCGAACTGGTGCGCGGTCTGGGCGGCCCACGATGCATGACGATGCCGCTGCGGCGACGATCGGCTGACGCAAAGGCGTAGCGATCCGTCGCGTATTCATTGCTTGACGACACGATAATCGCCGCAGGTATTCTCGTCGCAACAACTGCACCAATAATCAAGAGCCTGGGTTGGCTTGTCGAAAGTCAACCCAGGCTCCGTTGTTTGTGTCAAACGCTCGGCGATGTTGGACGATCCTCGGATCGTCTCATCCCGCCGACTTGTTATTTCACGCCGTGCATCATCGATGTGACTTTCTTCGCGATGACGAAGCAGACGAGCGACGCCCCAAGCATCGCTATCGCGATCCACATGAAGTACGTGCCCGGATCAAGTCGTTCCCAGTTTTCTCCGGCGAGACCGGCCGTGAAGTTTCCGAAGAAGCTCGTGAGGAGCCACATGCCCATCAGCATCGTCGCGAATCGTCGTGGCGCGAGCTTGCTGACCATCGAAAGTCCGACCGGCGACAGACAGAGTTCGCCGATCGTGCAGATGATGTAGAACCAGACGAGCCACCAGGAGCTGACTTTGTACTTGGCGGCAGCCACGTACAAATCGTTGAGCGCCGTGCGGAATTCCGGGTTGGAACCGGCGACAAGAATCTGTTTGTAGTCCTTGTCGGCGATTTCTTTGTGGATGACGAACGTCGACGTCTCCTCATCGAACTCAAGATGATTCTTGGCGAAGCCCAGAAGGTACTTGGGTTCGAAACCGTCCGGGGCCTCGGCCAGCGGAATTCGCAGGTCGAAGTCGCCTTTCTTCTTCTTGGCTTCTTCTTCTTTCTTCCTGGTATCTTCTTCCGTTGCCGAGGTACCGCTGGCTGCCGCCTCTTCGGCGGCCTTGGTCTTGGCCGCTTCCGATGCCTCGTGGCTCTTGATCGCCAACTCGTAAACGAAAGCGACGTAGTCTGCCGGTACCGTCGCCCGGAGAATGCGATCGCGATGGTTCTGATCGAGCACGCCGGTCATGTCGAGTTTCCCGGCGCTCTTGTCAAAGGCGAGTCGACCGCCGTGCGCGGGCATCGGCTCATCGCCCTTCTTGCCCCCGACAAAGTTATTCAACTTTTCCTTGTCGCCAATATCGAGACTGGGCGGGTCAAAGAATTCCAGCTCCGCCCCGTCCGCAGTGACGGCGACACCTGGCGGCAGCGCGGACAGCGACGTGCTCGACGGCCCATTTTCGTAGGTCACGGCCCACATCATCAAGGCAAAGGCGACGCCCTGAAAGAACACACCGAACGACATCTTCGCGGCAATCGACAGCTTGACGTGTCGCCGCGCCAGAAACAGCCAGAACCATGCGAATACGGGCGCGAGTAGCACGATCGCCAGCGCGTTGATCGATTGAAACGACGTGGTTCCAACCGGATTCAGGCTGACAAGTTGACCGAATGCATTCTTGATCGTCGCGCCAAACCCGACTTCCTCCAGATCAACGGGAGCTTCGGGGAACACATTCGGAATCGGCGCTTCGCCCGTGATATATCGATCTGTCGTCTGATCGGCCCAGACATTCATGGCGTTGCCGGCCTGTTCGAATGCACCCCAGAAGAAGATGACGAACACGGACAATATGTAAATCGCGATCACACGATCCAATACGGCCATGCTCAGCTTGGACAGAATCCAGGATGCGAAGAACGCGGAGATGCCCGCGAGAAACAAGACGATGCCGTTGCTGACGCTGATGACGTCAAAATAGGCGGCGATCGGACCGCCGAAGAAAGTCAGAAATCCCATCAGCATGAACAGCATCGGCGCGACCGACGCCAGACTGGGAATGACGGACGGCGTCGTCGCCGCCTCGTCTTCCGTCATGACGTGATCCTTGCCGCCGACGGCTTCGTCTTCAGCCTTGGCGTCCGGATCGTGATAGACGGCGCCTTCCGGCAATTCCTTGATGAACGGAAGTCCGAAGACGTACACGAGGAGGCCCAATACCATGCCGACGCCGGCGGCGCCGAATCCCCAGTGATAACCCAGGCCCGGCGTGTCTTTCAACGCGCCGCAGATGATCGGCGACAGGAACGCGCCGAGGTTGATACCCATATAAAAAATTGTGTACGCACCATCGCGGCGCGGATCGTTCTGCGGATAAAGTCGGCCGACCTGCACGGACATGTTCGGTTTGAAGAAGCCGTTGCCCATGATCAGGAAACCAAGCGCCATGTAAAAGATCCATAGCTCTTCAAACGCCATCAGGAAGTGGCCGATCGACATCAGGATCGCCCCGATGATGATCGCCCACTTGTTGCCGAGGTATTTGTCGGCCAGGAAACCGCCGATCAGCGGCGTCAGGTAGACCAGTGCGGTGTACCATTTGTAGATGCCGGACGCCTCTTCCTGTGTCCACTTGAAGAAGTTCACCATGTACAGAACGAGCAGCGCACGCATGCCGTAATAGCTGAATCGTTCCCACATTTCCGTGAAGAACAGCACGTAGAGGCCGACCGGATGGCCGAACAGCGTTCGCTGGTTGGCGACTGCCGCCTGTCCCGTTCCCGAAGCACTTGAATTACTCAATTCTGTAACCCTCGATCAAATCTGATTCTTGCAACCACAATGGGTTTCCAAATCCACCACGCGTGTGCGATCCGTTATGCCCGTGTCTATCAGCGTCGATCGGTCCAAACGCCGCGAAATTCGGCGCCGAGAACGGCGGAACCCGCGAGCGATGCCGATCCAATTCCATCTGCATCGGAGGTCGGGACATTGACAGAGCCCGACAGTCATATCTCCAATGCGCTGAGGCATCCGAACGACAAGATTCTGTTCCCCCGCCGCCGAAACGCTTCAATTTCGCAGAGAATACGGTGACGACCGCGTTTTTGCGAGCGCAAACAGTGGTTCGCGCATCGATGGCCGAATCGACCGATAACAAGGAAACGGATTCACGGCCTACAACTCGCGAGCCATCGAATACCGGATTTCTACAAGTCCATTGCCCAATTGCTGAAGTCAAATGATCGAAAAGCCAATGAATGAAGCATGAAGACCCCAATGCATGAGACAGGCGAATCGCGAGCACCTGGATTCTGGTGGCGCATCACAACGATGGCGGGACTTCTCGTCCTCGGAATCACCCCGTGGGCGCATGCGCAACTTGATCCGCCGAATCAGCCGGCATTCTGCCCGCCTCTCACGTCGTTGGCGACGCCGACGCTGTTCGATGTCTTCTGGGGAACGACTCCCATCCGCTTTCCATTCCAATAGCGGACACGAGTCCAGGATTCAGGTTAACGACAATTCCATTGAATGAACGCGATCGGCGCGATATCCAGACGCCGTGGTATGCGCTCGCCTCCGACTCAGCTCAAACGAACGTCGGCAATGTAGAAGAAGCCGGGGACGGCGATGGAATCGGCTTGCAACCGTTGGATTCGAACGAACCCAGCATGGCCCAGAGATACTGCTCCGGTGTTTTCATGACACAGTGTTCCAATGCAGCGAATACGGCACGGACGATTGCATCCGGCTCTTTTCCATGCGCTGCTGCATCGATTGCTGGCTCACAGGTCATGTTGAAGCGAAACGAATCAGTCGTGCGCGTGCACGAGATGGGTATCACGGGCGCATCGAATTTTGCCGACAGGAGCCCGATCGTTCGGTACGCGGAAATCTCGCTTCCCAACCATCGAACGGCAACGCCCTTGCCGTTCCAACGAATGTGTTCACCGAGAATGTAAACGCCCTCGTTGTCCTCCAGAATGCGGGGGATTTGAGTGGCTGCATCGGCACGCTGCACGATGCGAACGCAGGAAATCCTGCGCATGTCTTCGGCCCAGGCGCGCATCACGGGCTGGTTCTCAAAATCCGCAACGACATGAATTCGTCCGATCAATCGTCCCAGCGCCACGGCGGCCACGGCCGGATTTCCCAGATACGCCGACGTGTAGATCCGAGCGCGATCGGATTTTCTGATCGCGTCGGGCGCACCGCCGTCCGCCGCGAGTTCGCCCGATTCCGATGCCTGGATGGAAACAAATTGACGCCACGATTGAGACACGAGTCGTTTTCGAACAAAGAGGGATTCGCCCCAGAAGCGAGCGGCATGTTCGAAGGAGGATTCGACGATTCGTGTGATGTCCGCATGCGTGTGCGTGGCGCCGAGTGCGCGCGTCGCACGCGACATGGCGATCTGTCGAATGGGGGCTCCCAAGCGGAAGAGCCCTCGGCCGACGCGCGTCGCCAGGCCGTCCGTCATACGCGATCCCGACAGACGCAGCCCCGGAACGATAATACGCCGCAAATAGGCGTGGCGCAGTTGCTCCCGCATCGGTTGTTTCGATCGCGTCGTCACATTCGAATATCGGTCAGTCGCGGCTGCGGGTTTTGAACGGCGGCGACGATTGCGCAAAGACTGCGCGACGGGAATCGACGGGCTTACGACACCATGGCTGTGTCCGTAACGCCGTCGATAACGGGACAGTTGTCGAGGACGTTCTGATAGACGCGATGGTAGTTGTCAGCAAATGCGCGGACGCCGAAGACCTCGAAGGCCTGGCTTCGTGCAACGTCGGTCACCTGCCGTACGAGCGCCTTGTCCTCGATCGCGGCAAGGATGCGCGCCGGCAGCGTTTCGATCGACGTGTCGCGGCTGAGCAGCCCGTTGTGTCGATCCGCAATGACTTCAGCAACAGAATGCACGGCGGCCCCCACGCAGACGACGCCCGCCGCCATGGCCACGCCGATGGGCTCCGTACAGATATCACCGATCGCGGGAGCGAGAAAGATGTCGGTTGCACTCATCAATTCCGCCCAGGACAGATGGGAATCAGGAATCACAGGGAACCCGGAATGCGTCATGCGGATCGCGAATCGTCGAATTCTCTGCCGATCGGCGGACGCATACGGAAGCACGACGCGCATGTTCGGATAAATCTGACGAATGATGGCACAGGCCCAGACGCCTTCGAAGTGTCCTTGCCCGCGGATCGATGGACCATGCAGGAGAATCACCGGACCGGCGTCGCCGATCAGCTGTTCACGGATGCCCTCTTGTTTCGCCCGATTGATGGCGCCGAAATCGGCCGGGCCTCGCACGACAGCGACGGCGTCAGCGTGAACGCTGGCCGTCAGCAGGAGCCGCATGGCGCGCTGCGTCCCCGTGACAACGGGAATTGATCGATCGATCGATCGGAGTAGTTTCGCAGTTGTATCAGCGGCGGCCGGCTCGAGCATCGTGAGCACCAGCGGCTGCTCGGGTGCGGCGGAATGGGCCGCCGCCGCGGCGCGCGCTCCCCAGGCATGAACGACATCAACGCGCTCGCGGCGCATCAAGTCGCGCAGCGACGGCGCCAGGTTCAGGGAGGCGAGGATGCGTCGGGGCGTTCGGAGAATCGGCGTTCCGACATGGGGCGCGAGGCGTTCGGCGACGTTCGCGTCGATGGCTGCGACGACGTGGTCGTCGTCCTCGCCGCTTCGCGCGCGGAGCACGTCGAGCACCTGGGCGTGCGTCTCGTTGCAATCGGCATCCAGTACGTGAAGAACGCGCATCACGATTCACTCATGCTCGCGATGTTCGTAGAACAGCTTGGCGACGGCCTCGCCCATTTTTTCGCCGAGTTCATCGGCAACGTCGCCTTCGCCTGTGTCGCCGTCCATCGGCGTCGGGTTCGTCGAGACGCTGATTCGATGCCCTGCGCCGTCTCGCGGCCAGAGGCGTACGTCCCGCGTGCGATCCGTGGAGATCACCTTCACGCGCGCCTCGAATAGACCGTCGAAGATCGGCGCCCCCTCCTGGGATTGCGTCGCGAACCGCTCGACGCCGACATAAATGACCTGCTCGGCGCCCATCTTCTCGCCGATTTCGCGGATCGTCAGTCGATCGTATTTGTTGGCGCCCTGCTGAAATCGCTGCCATTCCGTGAACGGAATGACGCGCGAGTTGACGCGCTGATCGACGAATTGATCGGAGACGACTTTGTGCGCTTTTCGCAACGCCTGCGGTCGATCAATCCTCCCGGCGCGATCGTCAAAGAGGATCAGAAGCGGGCCGTCCGGAGACAACTCAAATTCAGGCTTGATCAGCTCGCCGCCCTGCATGCCGACAATGAATCCGGCAAGGCTCTGGCAACCCGTGACGGCCGTGCTCGCAAGTATCGCGAGGCCGGCGAAACTAATCGCGTTTCTTGTCTTCGAGGAGTATTTTGTGTTCATAGAATTTCCTCGCGGCCTTCGTCGAGAAATACTCAATGGCCGCGTGCATCAGATCTCGTTCGTCCATGTCATAGGCGCCGTGCTGGGATTCGGGCGGATACAGGGACCGAACCTCATCCTGATAGACGGATTGTATTGTTTCCTGGTCCGCCTTCTTGTAGAGGTTCAGCGACGCGTCAATGCGTGCCTTTCGCAAATGCGGCGTACTGCTGGCTCGCGTCGAAAATGTCTCCAGGTCGACCCGAAGAATATGCTGACATTCAAGCTCTTCGCAGAGCTCGTTCGTCTTCATCTGCGTCCAGTCGATGCTCGTGTCAGACTGCAGCCGAACAACGAGGCGCGCCGTGACCACATTCGTATCCGGAAGATTCTCCTTCATGTGGTGCGACAGCGATCGGCATATCTGCGTGCGCGCCTGGGGATATTCATCCATGATGCTCTGGTCCGCCCAGACAACGACGGCGACGGAACTCTCGCCGATCGTGTACTCGGGCTGGATCGTCTCCGTCGCATCGGGCGCGAAAAGGTAGGCCAGTTGACAACCGCATGACAGCAGGAACACGGCGCTCAATGTCGTCGTACTCCAAACAACGCGCCGGCGTCGCCAGCTGTTCGTATTGGACGGCGTCGTGACGAAATCAGTCTCCGAGCAATTCAATTGTCATAACTCCTTCGCCGAGCTAACCGTTGAGCGGCAGCGTGCCGGCGATCAAACCGTGAGCCATCTTGAATCCCCATCCACCCAGGATGAGAAACGCCAGGCAGAGAACCAGTCGCGCCGAAATCCGATCCCAGTTAATCCAGATCGCATTGCCACGCAACGCAACGCTGGATCCGTAAACGACGAGCATCGCCGCAACCAGGCAAAGCACGAATCCCGCCGGTTGTGCAATGATGGCCGCCAGGATTCGACCGCGTACTGTCAGCGAAAACGACGTCGTCATTCCGCACGTCGGGCACGGCAATCCTGTTGAATACACGAATCCGCACGGCGGAAGGCCCAGGGCCTGATGCGTTCCCATGCCGTCCGGCGAGGGTTTGAGCCATACAGCCAGCCCCAGCAAAACGGCACAGCTGAATGCGATAGCGCCCCATCCGATCCGCTCGCTGCGCCGCGCCCGATACCACGGACCGATCCATCGCAGGACCTTCTCAACGCGCGTCGTCGGGTTGGCAATCAGTGGATCTGCTTCGGGCATGTTGCTCACAATGCGTCATCGCGGTCTCGGCAGCGCCATTGTGACGCAGGCGATGAGATTCGCAAAGCACGGCCTAATAAGACGCTATGCGCGTTTTTCGGCTCCGTCAACCCGGAATTCCGGGGTGCAATGATTCAATCGTTGACCAGGAGCGTCATGGCTCGATTTTCCGGGGCGTGCCCCGCGGCAGCCTCGCGCACCAGCTCAGTGTCGGACAACCCGGCCCGCTTGAGCTGCCGAAGTTGTCTTCGCTGGGCCTTGGCGTAGGCCAGCAGCGCGTTTCCATTCGGGTCCTCATGCAGAAGTGTCGACTTATCCCCACGCGTCAGGACGTCAACGATCCGTTCCATGCACTCATTGTGATAGGAGCCAAGGAGTTGATGGTCCAGATCGTGGCGACTCAATCGAGCCCACAATCGAACGGATCGTTGCCAGGCCTTTTCGGACGCGAGCCGATTGACCTGCCGGAAGATCGCGCGATTCGCCTGAAATGACAGCATCGTCGCCTTCACGTGGGACTCCAGCAGCCGTTCGGGCTCTCGGAAGTCTTGACGGATCAACTTGTTGAGTCGCTTCCAATGCCCTTCGCGCAGCGGCGCGTCGGCGCGGACTTCCCAATAGAAGTGACCGAACGAGACTGTACAGCGACTGACGGCCATCTGCCGGGGAAGAAACTTGTTGTGGGCGACTGTGTCCGCGGCCAGATGGGCCAGATAGCCGTAAGAAAACGCGCGGGCCGCGTCGCTCTGTGAATTCTCGAGCAGCTTGAATCCCGTCGCCCAGCGATGGCAGACCTGCTTGACGCTGCTCATCTTCTTCGCCAGCACGATATCCGTGGCCACGTTGCCGAATTGAAAGAATCGCCGGTTCGACGCGATCAGCGCAGCGACGCCGCCCGGCAGCAGCGCCAGGTTCTTGATCAGATCACTCGCCAGTTTGATGTGGGTTCCGGGGCCCCACGCCCATGCGTCAGCGGGTGTGAGAAGCAGGATGACGACAGCGATGACGGCGATGCCGGCGATCGAGCGACCCCATCCAGCCGATGGCGCCTCCGGAAATTGCATCGCGCAATTCACGAGCCGCGGCTCATCGCAGTGCCTTGGTTGCCTGTCGTTGCCGGACGCTCTACTCATGCTTCCGTTCACTTACCGATTCGCGGTACCGTATTCGTCAACGGCCGCGCCCGCTTAAGCATAGCCAATTCCGCCGACACTTGCCAAGGCCGGCTCGTGCGATACACACCGGACTTGCTATACTCGCCCGTCATGAATGCTTCCGGGAGCACCGTCATTTTTGAGGATGCCGACTACGCCAGCGGGCAGCGCCGCCTGATCGCGGTGGCGATTGATCTCAGCGTGTGTTTTACCTTGATGGCAATACCGATGCTGATCGCCACGTATCTGTGGGTCGCGCCGGAGCATCAGGTCAAGCTCGATGATGCGGCGAAGCAAAGGCGACTCGTATTCGAGGATATTGGCGCCCCGAGATACTATGCAACCGTCACGATTTCCATCTTGTTGCCGTTCATCTACCAAATCGGCATGCGTCGAACATGGGATGGAACACTGGGGTATCGGATCGCCCGCATTCGCTTGATCGGTCTCGACGGCATTCCCCCGAATTGGGCGCAGGTTTGCAAGAGGACGCTCTTTTCCCTGTTGGCATTCTTCACGCTCGGCGCCGTCTTCATTCCCACATTCCGATGGAAGAAGCGCCAGGCGCTGCACGATCGGCTCGCGGGAACATGGGTGGTCCTTGCACGATCGCGCCCGGCCGGCCCCGGCCAGGTCATCTACAGGACCAAGCTGTTTGGAACATACCCTGTGACGTTTTCTGACATTGAGCCCCTGGAAGTCCACTCCGACGACGATTCGGATTCGGATCCGGCGGTGTCTGTCGAACCCAATCACAATCCCGCGTCATAAGCCCTGACGCCAACACGGCTTGACACGATTCGGCCGATGACTAGACTTTTCAGGCTGGATTGGCCCCTAGTGTAATGGTAGCACGACAGACTCTGAATCTGTTTGTCAAGGTTCGAATCCTTGGGGGCCAGATAGACACTTGTCTTTTTCGCACGGGTCGGCGCTTCCGCCGAAACGTGGCGACGTCTCTCCACACTCCGAACAAGTTCCGCGTTCATTCCCCGTCAGATCATACCCGCACTTCTGGCAATGCCCCTTCGGATGTCTCCTCGCCCATCGCCACAGCACGTAGAACATCGACCACGCGATGAGGTTGATGAGCCAGTGGGGAATGTCCAGGGCGACGTGGCCATGTAGTCGTTCGACGCTCGGCAATTCCAACCAGTCGCCTCCGTATCGTGCCAGACCGATTTGCATCGGCGTCATCGATAAGAGATCGCCCAACAGGCATGCCAATCCCTGGCGGTTCGCAACAGAGACGTTCGGGCCTGCATACACATGGAACGGTACGAAGAGTGACGTTGCTGCCCAGAAGCCAAGCCCCAACAAAGCCACGCCCCCCACGATATTCTGCGCCCACTTCACGCCGCCACCTCCACACTCTCGCCGCATTCGGGGCAGACGCCGGATTCATTCAGCGTCAGATCATAGGAACAGTGCGTGCAGGCGCTGGCCGGTTTTCGGCGTCGGAGGCGGTACGTGCGATATACAACCAAGCACGGGTAAGGTGCGGCGACACTGGCGATCATCCAGAACGGAATGAAAACCGTCGTACCGAAGGATGGCCCCAACACAGCACGATATATCTTAAGGCCTGCATAATCGAAGGTGAACTGCCGTGATCCCGCCATCAATGACGGCGGGCGAACAATTCGAATCAAGCACAGTCCGCGATCCACGATTCCCACATAGAGTCCGTAGAACCCGTGGTCCGTCTGGCGCTCCCGCTCCAGAAGCTCTACGTCAAACCGCATGCATGCCAGTGTCGATCCAGCGATGGCGATGACAAACAGCAACGCAACGAAACCACGATGTAG
>JAJDEC010000182.1 GCA_029259995.1 Phycisphaerae bacterium | reverse complement strand
CATTGACGGGACGATTTCGCGCATCGAGGACCTCAACGTCCTGATCGAACTTGCGGACGCAGAGGACGACGATTCCGCCCGCAAAGACGTGGAGTCGGAACGACGGGCCCTGATGACGGAAGTCGAGCGTGTGTCGCTTCTGGCTCTGCTTTCCGGCAAGAATGACAATCGGGATTGTTACTTCAGCATTCAGGCCGGTGCCGGCGGGACCGAGGCGTGTGACTGGGCCGAGATGCTGTTTCGGATGTATCTGCGCTATTTCGAAGCCAAGGGCTACAAGGTTGAAGAGCTGGCCAAGAAGGACGGCGAAGAGGCCGGAATCCAATCGGTCAACCTGCTGATCAAGGGACCGTACGTTTACGGATATCTGAGCTGCGAAATCGGCGTACATCGTCTGGTTCGGATCAGTCCGTTCAATGCCCAGGGCAAGCGGCAGACGAGTTTCTCCGCCGTGGATGTCACGCCCGTATTTCCGGAGAGCAAGATCGATATCCCGGACAAGGATCTGGATATCGTGGTCTTCTGTCGCGCCAGCGGCGCCGGCGGGCAGAACGTCAACAAGGTGGCGACGGCGGCGCGAATTCGTCACATTCCGACGGGAATCGTGGTCGAGTGCGTCAACGAGCGAAGCCAGGCGCAGAACAAGCGACAGGCGTTGGGTCTTCTCGTCTCGAAGCTCGAACAGATGGAGCAGGCGAAACGCGACGCGGAAATGGCGAACATGTACAGCGCGAAAGGTGAGATCGCCTGGGGCAATCAGATCCGGAATTACGTTCTCGACGATCCGCGCGTGAAGGATTTGCGGACGGGCGTCGAAGTCGGGAACCCTCAACGGGTGCTGGATGGGGATCTGCAGCCGTTTATTGATGCGTACCTGCGGAAGCGGGCGAGCAAGGCGACGGAGAAAGCGTCGGCGAAGGCCGCCGCCAAATAGTGCACGCCGAATTTGCAGGAAACGGGACAGGCCGAAACATGGTTTGGGACCAGCGTTGAAAACGAGCACGGGGCTCGGAATTACATAGCAATCGTTCCCGGATTTGCTAAACTGCGGCACGGCAGGGAGGCCATTCGGCCAGGCGCCTCGCTTGAACAGGATGTGAACGGGGTCTATTATTAGCCGTCCACCGCACAAATCGTCCGCCGCCATCTCGCGCTCCGAGCGTGACGTGTCGAAACCGAGTATTGCCTCGCAAGACAAGATCGGGCTCGAAAGTGAGACTGTTTTGGAGTCGAAGCGTGTCGCTGCGCGCTCAATCCCCAATGGAGCTGCGTCAAACGAAATCGTTCAATTCGTCGACGGCGAATACCAATGGCGCGTGTGTTCGGCGCACGCCGATTTTCTGCGCGTGCATCCCATCGATTGGCTGAATCTTGCCGAAAGCGAATACGCCACACTGGTAAAGCGAAACAGCCGTCGGGATGTCTGGCGCGTCCAGCTGGACGGTCGCGCCTATTTCGCCAAGGTCTACCATCCCAATGATCTTCTCGGCAAGCTCAAAGTTATCGCCCGCGGCTCGACGGCGATGCGGGAATGGAATGTCGGCACCTATGCCGCAAACCACGGCATTGCGGGCGTCATTCCCGTTGCAACGGCCGTCAAGGGATTCCGAGGCGTCGGCGGCCCGTCGCTGCTGATCACGGAAGCGGTTCCCGATGTCGTTCCGCTCAATGATTATTGGGAAGAGATCCACACGTGCCGCGAATCGGCGCATCAGTTGGCGGACACGCTGGCGCAACTGATCGCGCGTGCGCATCAATGCGGGTTCCGCCACGGTGACATGCATCCCGGCAACATCCTTGTCCGGCGCGAGTCGAATCGAGGTCAGACGCTCTTCGTCGATCTTCACGATGTTCGCATCGGCAAGGCGGTTTCGTTGTCCGAGGCTGTGGCCAATCTGGCCCAGCTTCATCAATGGTTTCGGCGTCACGCGCCCCTGACGATGCGGCGCCGATTTCTGGATCGCTATCAGCATCATCGCGAATTGCTGACGAACGCCAGCGGCTTCGCGCGAACGCTGCCCATGAGCTCGCGACAACTGCTTCTGGATCTTGCCGTCCAGGCGGATGCACACGCGAACGCGCTGTGGTCCAAGCGGGATCGCCGCAGCGGCCGTACGGGGCGATATTTCACGCGGATTCGACCTTCCCGTGCGTGGCGCGGTCACGCGCTGCTTGTCAGCAAGCATCCTTCGCCGACGGCGCAGGCGGCGCGTTTCGAGTACAAGCGAAGCCAGTGGGAGCGCTGGCTGCGGGCGCCGCTGGATTGGACGACGCCGTCGAAGAGCCGGATCATCAAGAATTCGCACACGGCGACTGTCAGCGAAGCGTCACTGCCCGTCAACGGCGAGTCTCCGCAGATCATCGTCAAGCGAACGCTGTGCAGAAACGCGTTGAAGCGATTCCTGCTCGTGTTTCGATCTCGCAATGCGAAGGCGTGGCGCACTGCGAACATGTTGTTAAATCGCGACATTCCCATCGCGCAGCCACTGGCCATTGTCGAGCGGTTCCGCCTGGGGCTCTTTCGAACAGATTCGCTGTTGTTCACGGATTTCGTCGTCGGCGCGGCGGATCTCGAGCGATTCTGCCGCGAGACATTCGCCGACAAGCCCGGGGCCGAGCAGCGGATTTTGAAATCGATATTGATCGATGCCCTGGTTCACCTCATGCGCATGTTTCACGATCGTGGATTCGCGCATCGGGACTTCAAAGCCCAGAACCTGTTGATCCAGTGGTTCGATCTCCACGCGGATCGACCGCTCATCACGATGGTCGACATGGACGGCGTTCGCTATGTCGGTAACGCCGATCGGGCGATTCGCGACAAGGCCGTCGTCCGGCTTGCCGTCAGCATGCTGGATGTGCCGGGCTGTACGCGTACCGATCGCGTGCGATTCCTGCGGCGATACATGATGCGATTCGGAAATTCTGACGCATCATGGAAGACGTATTGGCGTTCTCTCGACACGGGGGTTCGTCAGAAGCGCCAGCGCAAAGAAGCCCGTCGGGACTGGAAGATCCGCCATTACGGTCGCGAATAGTCGCCGCCGCGCGTTGGTGCGGCTAACATCCCTGACGTGACGCAAACCGCTCCATCCGAGATTCCGTCGTCCGGCGCGGCCAAGGCCCGCCGTCCTATCTGGTTCCCGATGATTCTCGGGTTGATGGTTGTCGCGTTTGCAGTCGTCGTCGTTCAGCGGCATCGGATTCGTGTGCAGTGGTTCATCTCCCGATTGGATCACGTCGAATCCCACGTCGATCGGCTGAATCTCGTTCACCAGATCTCGGCAGAAATGGCCGCCAGCGACGGCACGCTGGAATATGTTGCTCGCCATCCGTCGGCGGAACTGCGCATACTGGCTGTACCTCACGCGGCGTCGATTCAGTCGCGCGAAGGACTCAAGATGCTGGCGACGCTAATGGCGGACGAATCGCGGGATGTGCGTGAAGCGGCGGCATTGGCGCTGGTGTTTGATGAGCGTGAAATGGCGTGGCGGATTCTCCGCGAGGCGGCTGTACGGAAGAACCCCTACGCGGCCGGCGCCGCGGCGGGCGTCCTCGGCCGGTCTCCTCGAAAAGAGGCCGCCTGCGTGCTTGCAGAGACGCTTCGGGAGCATGACATTCCTGTCGTACGCGCGCAGGCGGCCGAGAGCCTTGTGATGTTAATTGTCGGAGCACGTTCATCGGAAATACCGGACATGAGTGAATGGATGGTCCGACGTTCCACGTTGCCGGATGATTGTGAAGTTTTCCTGGCGCTTGCAAATGCGACGGGCGATGATGTGGCGTTCAACGAGCGTCTCGTTCACGAACGCGAGATCGCTAATGCGTTGCGCGCGGCGCAGGCCAACGGCATCGCCATGGTCGACATGCCTGAAACAGATTCGCCGCCCGGCACAAGGACGATCGGGCTATTGGTTCGAACCATGATCCATGATGAACTGGGTTGCTCGTTTGAGTCGTTTTCTGCGGACCCGCTCGAATTCGCACAACGGCTTCGCGCGTGCGTCGAGGCTGCGAACGGCGACTAGGGAAGCCTGCCTGATCCATCGGACGACCAGGCGGCGCGACGGAGCGTGCGACTCGAGCAATCGATTCGACGGGATCGATGAATTAGAATCAGGCCGTGCACATATTCTGCCGACGAGCGGTCGGCCTGGAAATCTGTTGGAGTTTCTGTGAACGCAAGAATCGCAATTCTTGGCGCGACGGGCGCCGTGGGACTTGAATTCCTCAATCTTCTTGCCGAACGGAATCTGCCGGCGGCGAATCTTCGTTTGCTCGCGTCGTCTCGATCGGCGGGAAAGTCAATGCAATATGCCGGGACGGAGTTGATCGTCGAGGAAGTCGGTCCCGAGAGTTTCAAGGACATCGACATTGCGCTCTTCAGCGCGGGCGGTTCGACGAGCAGGCATTGGGCCCGGATCGCGATCGAGTCCGGCGCCCGAGTGGTCGACAACAGCTCCGCGTTTCGAATGGACGAGGGCGTTCCGCTGGTGATTCCCGAAATCAACCCGGAAGCCATCGGCGATGCGAAAGTCATCGCGAATCCGAATTGCTCGACGATCATCATGAACATGGCCGTCTGGCCGTTGCATCGGCGCAATCCTGTCGAACGGATCATCGTCAGCACCTATCAGGCCGTCAGCGGGGCGGGTCAGCAGGCCATGCTGGAACTCGAGTCGCAGACGCGTGACGTCCTGGCGGGGCGGCCGGCGAATCCGAGCGTGCTGCCCGTGCAGACGGCGTTCAATCTCTTCAGTCATAACACGGCGATTGATGAGACGGGATACAACATCGAAGAAGTCAAAATGATCAAGGAGACGCGGAAAATCTTCGGGGCGCCGGACCTTGCCATCACGGCGACCTGTATTCGCGTTCCCGTGCTGCGGGCGCACAGCGAGTCGATCAATCTGAGCTTCAGCGGACCGATGTCGGAAAGCGAGGCCCGCTCGATCCTCGCCGAGGCGCCGGGCGTGACGTTGGTGGACGATCGTGCGAACAATCGCTTTCCGATGCCGATCGATGCGACGGGCAAGGACGACTGCCTCGTGGGGCGAATTCGATCGGATGCGAGCCGGAACGATGGGCGCGGGATCGAACTGTTCGTATGTGGGGATCAGTTGCGCAAGGGGGCCGCGCTGAATGCCGTGCAGATTGCGGAATTGTTGCTGAATTGACGAAGCCGAAGGCCTTTTCAACATGCCGACGCTGGGCGTCGGCATGGCACCCGGCCATGTGAGTCTTTCCCATGAATCGAAACGACGCGTGGAATATTGTGTGTGAGTTCGTCGAGTCGGACGCCTTGCGCAAGCACATGCTGGCCGTCGAGGCGGCGATGCGCTATTACGCAGAGATGAACGGCGAAGACGTCGAGCTCTGGGGCGCCGTCGGTCTGCTGCACGACTTCGATTACGAGCGCTGGCCGGAGCCGCCGGATCACACGCGCGAGGGGGCGAAGATCCTGCGCGAGCGCGGCGTCGATGCGGAAATCGTCGGCGCGATGCTCTCCCACGCCGAATGGAACCATGACGAATTCCCGCTCGATCGGCCCGTCCGCATCACGCTGTCCGCCGTCGATGAGTTGTGTGGATTTATCACGGCGGTATCGCTTGTGAGACCGACGCGGATCGAGGGCCTGGCACCGAAATCCGTCAAGAAGAAGCTGAAGACACCGGCCTTCGCGGCCGCCGTGAGCCGGGAGGATGTAACCAGGGGGGCGGAATTGCTGGGCCTTTCCCTGGACGATCATATCGCGAACTGCATTGCAGCGCTTCAGCGTGCAGCGCCGGCGCTCGGGCTGAGTCCGCCGTCGGCGTAGTGGATTTGCGGCGAATCCTGAATTCCCGACGAGTGCGGAATTGATCGCGAAACATCGCGAATTGACTTGCGTTATTATTAGGAAGGAATTCCCTCGGGGTGGGGGACGGACGCGTCGCGCAAGAGCAATCCGCGCGTCAACCAAGGCCTGACGAGCCAAATCCTGGTTCAGAATTGAAACGAGAATCCACGTGACACGAATTCGATGCTGCATAATTCTGTGTATCTTGATCTCCGGGCTGCCCGGCAGGGTCGGAGCGGCCCCGCATTTCCCGGGCGATCGGCCGCTGGACATCGAGCACATCCGCCTCGACGTCTGGGTGGAACTGGAAAACGAGTACGTTCGGGCGAGTGCCACGATCTTCGGGACGGCGCGTCGTGTCCTCGAGTCTGTCGAGCTCGATGCCGTCGGCTTCCGGGAAGTCCAGGTCGACGTGCACTACGCGGACATGGACAGCCAGCGGCCGGCGACGGAGTACGATGAGAAGAAGCTCATTGTGCCATTCAAGCATCCGTTGGCGATCGGCGAGCGCGTTGAGATCGTCGTGACGTATACGCTCAAGAGTCCCGATCGCGGCCTGAACTTTTTTGGTCCGAGCGACGAGAATCCGGAGGCGCCCTACGTCGTCTGGTCCCAGGGCCAGTCGACGACGAATCGATACTGGATTCCCTGTTTCGATCATCCCAACGAGATGCAGACGACGGAAATTCGTTGCACAGTGGCCAGGCCCTACATCGCCGTCAGCAATGGAAAGCTGATGAAAGTCAGTGACAACGCGGACGACACGCGGACGTTTCATTGGAAGATGTCCAAACCGCATGTGGCCTATCTGACGGCGCTCGTCGTTGGGGACTTCAAGTTCAAGACGGAATCGTGGCGTGGGATTCCCGTGACGTATTACGTGCGTGAGAAGTTTGAATCCTGGATCGACAATTCGTTCGGTCACACAACGGCCATGCTGGAATTCTTCAGCGACAAGATCGGCGTGCCGTATCCGTGGGAGAAGTACGATCAAGTCTGCTGCTACAATTTCGGCGGCGGCATGGAGAACACGAGCTGCACGATTCTTGGCGAAAGCACGCTGCATGACGATCGCGCGCATCGCGACACGTCCAGTGACGGACTGGTCGCCCACGAGCTGGGGCATCAGTGGTTTGGCGACTTATTGACGTGCAATGAATGGGCGCACTTGTGGTTGAATGAGGGGTTTGCATCGTATTGTGAGGCGCTGTGGGACGAAGAAAGCCTCGGTGCGGATGAGTTTTCACTCAACATGGCGGACAAGTCGCGACGTGCCCGCAACGGCGGCGCCGACAAGCCCGTTGTGTATCGAGAATACAAATCGACGGGTGAGCAATTTGACTCGCGGGCCTACAGCAAGGGCGCCTGGATCGTTCACATGATTCGGCGCCGGCTGGGCGACGACTTGTTCTGGAAATCCATCAACGAATACGTGACGCGCCATTCGCATCAGACGGTCGAGACGGCCGATCTGCAAAGGGTTCTGGAAGCCGTGTCGGGGCAGCGCTTCGGTCGATTTTTTTATGACTGGACGGCCCGGCCGGGACATCCGATCGTCAACGTCAGGTACGAGTGGAATCCGGACGATTCGATGGCGAAAATCGTTGTCGAGCAGACGCAGAAATCCGAGGCCTTTCACTTTCCACTCAAGCTGGAATTCCGATCTGACGGCGGTGCGTCGCGCACGATCACGCGCGAGATCACGGAGAAGCGGGAGCTTGTCTACGTGACGCTTCCGTCCCGGCCCGCGGCGTTTCGTGTCGATCCGGATCAGGCCGTGCTAATGGAGTTGACGGAGGAGAAGCCGCTCTATCTTTGGGAGGCACAATTGACGGATGCGTCCGCTGCGTTGCGAATTGCCGCCGTTCGTCGGCTGGCGGAGGAGGGCAGCGATGCGAGTATCTCGCGACTGGCGCGTCGATTGACCGAAGAGCCGTTCTGGGGCGTTCAGGCGGAGATCGCGCGGAAGCTCGGGGAGGACATCTCCTTCCGATCGCAACAGGCATTGATGGCGGGCCTGGGTATCCAACATTCGAAGGCGCTGGCGGCGGTTGTTGAGGCGTTGGGGGAATTTGACGACGAGGCAGACGTTCTCGCGGCCCTGGAGGAAATCATCATCAAGGGACATGCGAGCTATCGCGTCGAGGCAGCCGCGATCACGGCATACGCCGCCGCATGTCCCGCACACGATCCGAAAGCGATCGAGCTGTTTCGATCCTGCCTGTCGCGCGACTCCCATCGCGAAATGATCCGCGAGGCGGCGATCGACGCGCTCGTTCGGCACGGCGACGCGTCCGTCATCGGGGATTTGCTCGTCTGGTCGGCGGCCGACAAGCCCAGAGAGGTTCGGACAGTCGCGATTCGATCGCTGGGAGAGTTGGCGTCGAAACTGACGATGGATGTATCGGATTCGGAACGAGTCATTGATTCACTACGGGACTTCCTGACGAAGAAAGATCGACGAATTCGCCGGGCGGCGATCGACGCGGCGCGTGAGATGGGCGCAGCGGCCCGACCGCTGGTCGAGGAGATTCAGTCGATTGCCGACGCATCCAACAATCGGCTTCAGCGCTCGGCGCGTCGGGCGCTTCGTGACATCTCGCCGCCTGACGAAGACGAATCTGAGATCGACAAGCTGCAGGACTCGGTCAAGTCTCTCGAAGAAGAGAACGAAGCGCTCCGCGATCGGTTGGAGCGGCTCGAGGCCCGATTGGCGGACCGTGGCCAGCCTGCCGGTTACGGCGCGGCCGCCGGAAGCATGGTCTCGCCATGACAAGAGACGCAAATCGAGGCATGTTTACCCTGACCGACTCCGACGTACAATGTCGGCATCAAGGCCAATTGGAGGACGATTGATGTCGCTGAGCGCATATACGAAAGAAGCCGAACAGGCGATGGAAAAAGCCGTCGAGTTTCTCAAAGCGGAGTATCGAGGCGTGAGAACCGGCCGGGCCAGCCCGGCGCTGGTCGATCAGATGAAAGTCAAAGTCGCCGCCTACGGCGGCGCGCCGATGGAGCTCAAGGGGCTCGCGACGATCAGCGTGCCCGAGCCGACGGTACTACTCGTCAAGCCGTTCGATCCGGGGACGCTCAAAGATATCGAGCGGGCAATTCAGGAATCCAACGTCGGCATTAACCCGATGAGTGACGGCAAGGTGATCCGCCTGCCGGTTCCACCGTTGTCGGGCGAGGTCCGCACGCAGATTTCCAACCAGGTCAAGAAGATGGCCGAAGCCCAGAAGATCGCCCTGCGCAACGCGCGACGCGATGCGATCCAGAAGATCGATGCGGCCAAGAAGGACGGCGATCTGCCGGAAGATGAGGCCAAGAAGGGCCACGATCAGATGGACAAGATGATCAAGAAATATGAGGGCGAAATCGACGAGCTGATGAAGTCGAAGCAGACGGAAGTGACGTCGGTCTAGTGGATTGCTGACCGGCGTTGATGATCGACGCCGCCCCATGCCGGACGATTGCAGGCCCGCGGATATCGATCCGCGGGCTTTTCTCATAGGATGACGCCCATGGACGCTTGGGACGAAGAATCGAACGCAGCACCTCGCAAGCGACGCCGACGTCGATACGGCGTCGGCACTCTGGTTTATCTCTTGATTGTGATCGCCGGCGCCGTCATCGGATGGCAGTTCATTCCGAAAGACGTGATCGACGCCGTTCGTCAGACGTATCTCGATCCCGACGCCGCCGCGAACATCAACGGTTCGCCTTAGCGTTCGGACGACGCATCGGCCGGTCCGATGTTGAAGGGAGTCAATTCATGTCGAGTTATCCGAAACCCAGAACAACGCTGCAAGTCGGCGACACGGGCAAGTTCACCAAGACGATTTCCGAGAAAGACATATTCCGATTTGCCGACGCATCGGGCGACTACAATCCGCTGCACATCGATGAGGCCTATGCCCGCAGCACGCGTTTCGGAAAGCGCGTTGCGCACGGAATCCTGACGGCGGGCATCATCTCCACTGTGCTGGCCAGCGATATCCCCGGCATCGGCACGATTTTTCTACAGCTTGAAATCCGATTCTACAAGCCCGTGTTCATCAACGATCGCGTGACGGCGACGGCGATGGTCGAAGAGATCATGCAGCCCGATCGTGTACGAATGCTCGTCGCCTGCGTGAATCAGAACGGCGAAGACGTTGCGATCGGAAACGCGATCGTTATTCCGCCGAAGGAGACGGAAGTGATCGGCGTTCCTTCAGGGCGGCCGGAAAACGAGTAACGCGTTCGAATGACATTTGTGGTTCGCGCCTCGTGTCGAAAATCGTCCAGCGACTACGCCGCCGATTTTCGCTCGAATGCGCGCCGAAGCGCGATCCCGATGGAATCGAAGATCAATCCCGTGTTCGCGCTTCTGCCGACGTAAAAGTCCGCCGTGTTCAACGCGCGGATCGCGTCCGACAGCGTGCGCGGGGAAGTCTGTGCGGCGATGCGCGCCAACTGGTTCGGCATGAAGGCTGCCGGTTCGACGCCCACTGCAATTCGCAGCGCCTCTCGCAGCAACGAAGTGATCAATGCGATCTGCGTCGACTGGCCCAGTCGCACGAGATTCGTATCGACGGCGGCGTCTGAATCGTCGTCCGTCTTGATTCGATCCGACATCGCCTTGGCGGCGTTCGCCGTGCTGGCGCCGGCCGCGACGGGATCGCGAAGCGCTTCCAGAATAATGCCCGTCGCGTCTTCGATCTGATCGTGAATTCCGATCGACGCCAGCCAGATCGCGCGGCCGATACTGCCGCCCGCCATCTCCGCGATGAAATGCGAATGCTTCTCGTTCAGCTCCGGCCGGGCCGCGGCCAGCCGTTCACGCACGAATCCCGTCGGCAATGCATCAAATTGCACGATCTGGCAACGGGAGCGGATCGTCTCCAGCATCGAATCGGCAGACTTCGCGATCAACAGAATGTGGCTGTTATTCGGCGGCTCCTCGAGCGTTTTCAGCATCGCGTTCTGCGCTTCGGCGTTCATCAATTCGGCTTCCGCAATGACGAACACTTTCGATTCGGCGTGGCTGGGGCGCATGCCGACGGGACCGATCACGAACTGGCGAATGACGTCGATACTGAGCTGCGTGGCCTTGCGGGCGCGAACGCTTGCATTGGGATGAAACTTGTTCAGACGTCGATGCACGACGTGCAAGTCCGGATGGGTTCCGGCGTTGGACATGTCGCAATTGCCGCACGTGCCGCAGGCGTCATGGACGCCCTCGCGATCGATCGGCGACAAGCAAAGCAGAACGGCCGCGAGTCGTTCGGCGAACAGCTGTTTTCCAACGCCATCGGGGCCTGCGAAAATCAGGCCGTGCGGTAATCGGCCCGTGCGCATGGCGCGCTGGATGTATCGCTGCGGCGCGTCCTGATGCTGTACGTCAGAGAGCGGCATCGCGAATCGCCTCCAGAATGCGTTGATGGACGACTTCGACGCTGCCCGTCCCGTCGACAATCACGACGGGGCTCGGATAGATTTCGGGCAGCACGAGAAACAGCTCGCGGACCCGTTCGTGAAAGGATTTCGGGCGCGACTCCATCGCATCCGTCTGCACGTCGTGGAACAAGAGCGTCTGGCCTTGTCCCGTGCGAGGTTTCTTGGAGGCCGTGTCACGGCCCGTGCGTTTGTAGGCTTCTTCGATCGGCATATCCAGGACGATCGTCAGATCGGGCCACATGTCGTCGATGGCGTACTTGGCGACTTCGATGACGCGAGCGGGATCGTAGCCCGCCGCGCCCTGATAGGCGCACGTGGCCGAAACGAAGCGATCGCCGAGGACGACCTGGTTGTCGTCGAGCGCCGGTCGAATCACGTCCCGGCAGAGCTGGGCACGGGACGCCATGAAGAGAAACGTCTCGCAGTGGATATCCATTTCGGACAGATCGTAGTCGAGGAGGACGTGTCGGATGCGATCGCCGATGGGGGTACCACCGGGATCGCGCGTTCGGACGTGGGCCGTCTTGGCGGCGTCCAGCGCCTGCTCAAGCAGATCGAGCTGCGCGCCCTTGC
>JAJDEC010000181.1 GCA_029259995.1 Phycisphaerae bacterium | reverse complement strand
GATGCGTCTCAAGCGATATATTGTCACATTGCGGACCCGGTTTTGGGGCTGTTCGCTAACTTGTTGGGCCACAGGGGGCTAACGTCCGAATTGCGAGCGAATTGTGTAGAATTGCCATGCGATCGAAACGGTTCAGGCCTGATTGGAATCTAGGAGGAATCTTCCCATGGAACTTCCTGTGTTTCGCGAAACCGAGCTTCGCGTTCTCGGTGTGCTGATTGAAAAGTCGCTGACGCAGCCCGCGTATTACCCGATGACGGTCAACGCCATCACGAACGCGTGCAATCAGAAGACCAATCGCGATCCCGTCACGGATTACAGCGAGGGGGACGTGAGCGATGCATTGTCGACGCTGCGGCACAAGCAGTGGATATCGCAGGCGGAACCGGAGCGCAACAGCAGATCGATCAAATTCCGGCATTGTGTTGAGGATCGTACCGACTGGAATGCCGCGCAACGCGCCCTCGTGGCCGAGTTGATGCTTCGCGGACCGCAGACGATCGGGGAATTGCGGAGCCGGGCGTCGCGGATGACGCATCTGGGATCGCAGGACTACGCCCGGGACCTGCTGAGCGAGCTGGAAAACCGCGAGCCGCCCGTTGTTTTCGAAATGGAACGGGAGCCCGGGAAGGCGGCGCGACGATTCACGCATCTGCTGGGGGCAGCAGTTCCGAAATCGGATACACCAGCGGTGTCACCGTCCGTTCGCCACGATGTTGGTGCGACGGAGCGGTCGGCGATGGTTCAGCCTGCGGCGTCGCCGGAAATCGAGAATCGCGTCGCGCAACTGGAGTCGGACGTCGCGGAACTCAAGGCGACGATCGCGGCGATGCGGGGCGGGGCCAACGAACGCGTACCAGAACGGGGCGATTGGTCGTCGCAGTAGCGATCGGGCGATTCGCCGGCAACCATCGGTCGCGATGGTCGGACGCATGGGTTTTATTCGGCTTTATGGCTTTCGGAAACACGGATATGCTACGGCGAGTCGGTCAAGCACATAAGGAGATGCATCATGCAGAAGATACGCCTTTTCACGCCCGGTCCCACGATGGTCAGTCCCGAATCGATGCTGGCGATGGCCCAGCCGCTGGATCATCATCGCACGGCGGGATTCCGCGACGACCTCAAACAATGTGTTGAGTTGCTGCAATACGTCTATCAGACGGGCACGACGCCGTATGTCATTACGGGCAGCGGCACGGCGGCGATGGAAGCCGCGATGCTCGGCTGCTGCAAGCCGGATGCGAAGACGCTGGTCTGTCATGCCGGCAAGTTCGCCGAACGATGGCGGGATATTCTCGTGCGCTTCAAGCTGCCGCATGTGGAGTTCGAGAAGGAATACGGACTCGGTTTCAAGGCGGACGAAGTCGCGGCGAAGCTCAAGGAGCACGGCGACATCAAGGCCGTGATCTTCGTGCATTCGGAAACGAGCACGGCGGCCGTCAGCGACGCGCAGGGGATTGCGAAGGTCTGTCGCGACAATGGGGCGCTGTGCCTTGTTGATGGCATTACGTCGATCGGCGCCATTCCGTTCAAGATGGATGAGTGGGGCATCGACGTCGGCGTGACGGGATCGCAGAAGGCGATGATGCTGCCGCCGGGACTGGGGATCGTCGCGCTGTCGGATCGGGCGTGGGAGGCGATCGATTCGCACCAGGCGCCGACGTATTACAACGATCTGAAGGCGTATCGAAAGAGCATGGAGAAATTCGACACGCCCTACACGCCGAACAACCAGATGGTCACGGGGCTCAAGTTCACGCTGAACCAGATCAAGACATTCGGCATTGAGAACGTCTGGGCCAAGACGGCGAAGCTGGCGAAGGCGACGCGCGCGGCCGTCGAGGCGCTGGGGCTGAAGGTGTTCGCGAAGGATCCCGTTGATTCCGTGACGGCCGTCGAAGTGCCGGCGGGCGTGGACGGACCGAAGTGGCGGAAGGAGATGCGGGCGATGTACGGCATCCATTGCGCCGGCGGCCAGGGGCACATCAAGGACACGATCATTCGACTGAATCACATGGGCTACGTGGATGAAGTCGATACGGTCGGCGCGATCGCGGCGATGGAATGGACGCTGGCGGCGCAGGGGTACAAGTTTGAACCGGGCGCCGGGTCGGGGGCGTTTGGGCGCGTGATCCAGGGGGCCTGACGCGTTCGATCGAGTTTGATGC
Source organism: Phycisphaerae bacterium (assembly GCA_029259995.1). GTDB lineage: Bacteria > Planctomycetota > Phycisphaerae > UBA1845 > UTPLA1 > ECT2AJA-110-A. The sequence goes on along the minus strand of JAJDEC010000181.1, from coordinate 13,162 downwards.
ATGAGATGCCCATCGCGTCGCGCGGTTTCGCGGCGCGGTGGGCTTTTTATTGATCTTCACAGGATTGCGGAAACCTTTGACGACTCTTGTAGACGTGGCGGCTGCATTCCACCAAGTCCCGGCAGGGACGACATGAAAATAGCCCAGCCCTTTCAAGGCTGGGATTGCGACGAGCGTTGACGTGCGCACTGCCGTCCCGGAGGGATGGCGTGAGCCATTTGCGCGGTATTCATTCTGTCCCTACGGGACGGAAATTGGTATTTGGAGCCGCGTGCCCCAGCGATAAATCGCTGGGCTATTGTCAATGGATCCCTCCGGGATCCTTCGCGGCGCACAATCCAACTTTCGGAGCGTGATACGCCGTCGTGCCGCAATTTCGTGAAGAACCTTTTTTCTTGCGCCGCGCAAAGACGCGATGTGCCGGCAGAGCCTCCGTGTCCTTACGGCGTCGTTTGGCGCGCGATGAACTGGGCATTTGCATGAATTGAAGACATGCCGACGATGGGTGTCGGCATGGCATCCGGCACAGACGCGGGCGGGTGTTGGTTGGTTTTGTCTGCGTTCTTTCCGCGGCCGGGGCACTGGGTGGCAAGCACCCAGTGGCACGAGACGGATGCCCAGCACCCAGTGGCACGAAACTGATGCCGAGCACCCAGTGGCAGGAGACGGGCGCGTAGGGTGGGCCGTGCCCACCGCGATTTAAAGGGGTGTTTCGCGTGTTGGTGGGCACGGCCCACCCTACGGGTTCAATGGCACAAATGCGCGCGGCGAGCACTTGCTGGCACGAATCTCGCTGGTGTCATGCGGTTGGATCGCCGAGTTCCGCGGCGATTTGTTTGGCGTCGGCGACGAGGTCGGGGGGATAGCCTTCGGATTCGAGGACGAGCAGGGCGTTGCGGGTGTGGGCAGGGCCGTCGCGGAGGGAATAGTCGAAGACGAGGCCTTCGTTTTCGAAGCGTTCTTCGAAGTGTTTGTTCTTCGCGTTGGGCAGATCGCCGAGCGTCGTCAGGGCGGCGTCGTGGGTGGCGATGATGTGGAGACCACTGCCGTTGATGAGGGTTCGGACGACGGCGGAGGCGGCGGCGACGCGTTCGCCGGAGTTGGTGCCGCGGAAGGGCTCGTCGATGAGGACGAAGACGTCGTGACCGGCCCGGGCGGCGTCGACCATTCGGCGGACCTGTCGGACTTCGGCGAGGAAGTAGCTTTCCTTTCGCGATAAGTCGTCGCGGATGCGCAGGTCGGTCAGGATTTCCAGTGGCGAGAGGCGCATGGATTCGGCGGGGACGGCGGAGCCGATCATGGCGAGCAGGGCGTTTGTGGCCGTCATGCGCAGGAAGGTCGATTTCCCGGACATGTTGGAGCCCGTGATGACCCAGGTGCGTTCGGCGACGCCGAGTGTCAGCGAGTTGGCAACGGCTTCGTTGCGGGCGATCAGGGGATGGCGGCCGTGGATGATCTCCAGGCGGGGATTGCCGCTTTCGACTGACGGGAATTCGGCGCCGTCTTCTTCCCATGCATAGGTGCCGAGTGACGCGAGGAATTCGCATTCGCCGAGGGCGCGGATGGCGTTGAGCAGCGTCGACTGATGACGGACGGCGACGTGTTCGATCATGGCGACGGCCTGCAGGTCCCAGAGGACGAGCAGGTCGATGATGATGTGGAAGACGCCGGAGAGGCCGAGAAAGAGATAGGGAATTCTCGCTTCGAGGCGCGGCAGGATGGCGGGTTGAACGGCGGAGACAAGTTGGCGCCGCCGATCGCCGAGGATTCCGTCGTCGGGCAGGGATTCCACGGCGGAGGCGGCGAAGAAACTGAATTGGGCGACAACGTCCTCGAGTTCGAGCCAGGGACGAATGCGATCCGTCGTGTCCTTTCGTATCGAGCGTAGGACGACGCCGTTGATCATGACGACGACGATGAACGGTAGCCAGCCCATGGCGATTGAATGCCATTCGAATGTCTGACCCAGCCCGAAGAGAAGAGTCACGGGGCCAGCGAGGCCCCAGAGGCGTGCGGCCGTGATGGCTGCACCGCCGGGCATGGGTGTGGCGTCGCGAATCGTTTCAAAGAGATTGCGGAAGTCTTTTGACAGGGATCGAAACCCGGCGGCGGCGGCCATGAGGCGCAGGCGTCGGATGGGATGCTCCGCGAGCCATCGCGCAGCATCCTGGCGTTGCGTGATGGCTTTGATGTCCTGCACTGGATTCTGAAGCGCATGGGCGAGTCGGGCGGCGCCGATGGGGGACGAGGTTCGATTCAATAAACCGTGGAGGCTGATGGGGCGACCGAAGACGTCGAGATCGCCGAGTTCCTGGCTGGAGAGTTGATTGGATGAGACTGCGTCGAAGCGTGATTCCCAAAGCGACAGATCGTCCGGAGCGTTTCCTTCGCGCAGGATAACGGGCTCGCCGTTGACGCGCTGTTTCGATTCGTCGAGGACGGCGAGCAACAGGGCAAGCGTCTGGACGCGGAAGCGGACGCGGCCGTGGATCTTCACGGTCGTTCCGAAGGCGAAAAGACCGACGACGCCGGCGATGAGGCTCCAGTTCAGGCCCTCGGCGATCCAGCCATAGATGCCCAGCGCCATGACGGCGAATGTGAAAAATCGAAGCCATGCGAGAAGCATGCTGATTGATCGTGTGCGCCGGAACGCACTCTTCGTGGTCGACGTAGCGGCGTCGATCCAGCGCGCCTTGTCGCCATGGTCCGTCGGTGGTGGAGGAAAGAAGGAAAGGTCCATGGCTGTAGGATGTATGACGATGGGCCGATGGGCAAGCGTGGCGATCGATGAATTCCGTCGATTGCGATCCGATTACTCGAAGATCAGTTCGGTAAAGGGCACTTCGACTTCGATGGCGCCGACGGAGACGACGGCGCGTTGTTTTTCGAGGCGAATACGGACAATTTTTCCGGGATCGTCAAATTTCTTCACGCGAACCGGATCGCCGGGTTTGAGGGAGACGACGCGCTTGACCCAGCCTTCGTAGTGCGAGATTTGCGATTCCAGTTCCTTGATCTTGTCGTGGGCGGCGAGGGTTTCGCGGGCGGCTTCCTGTCGCGCCTGTTCGGCATCCTTGCGGGCGCGTTCAGCGCCGCGGCGCGCCGTGAGCGTTCCTGCGATGGCCTTGTTCAGCGCGCGATGGCGTTTTGCCAGGCTCTTTTTCGCGGACATCACGAGCTTCTTGGGCATGCCGAGTCGTGAGGCGATGGCGATTGCGTTGCTGTTGCCGGGCTCGCCGATCAGAAGGCGATACGTCGGCCGCAACGATTCGACGTCGAATTCGACGCAGGCGTTATCGGCGCGATCCTTCTCGAATCCGATCGCCTTGAGTGCGCCGAGATGCGTTGTGATCATGGCGAGGCAGCCTGTTGTCAGCAGGTGCTCGACGATGGCGCGACCGATGGCGGCGCCTTCGTCGGGATCCGTGCCGGCGCCCATTTCGTCGATGAGAACGAGCGTGTCTTTGCGGGCGCGCTGGACGATGTCGAGGATTCTTCCCATGTGCGCGCTAAACGTGCTCAGGCTCTGTTGCAGGCTCTGTTCGTCACCGACGTCGATCCAGAGTCCCGAGAAGACGGCGAGCGAAGAACCCTGTGCGGCCGGAATCGGCAGGCCTGCCTGGGCCATGAGAACGAGCAGGCCGACCGTCTTGAGGGCGGCCGTCTTGCCGCCGGTATTCGGGCCCGTGACGAGAATAATGTCGAAGTCTTCTCCGAGTCGTGCATCAATGGGTACGACTTCGCGGGCGTGATCGGGATCGGGTTCGATGTAGTGTTCCGATCGAGGGTCCTCGTACATCTCCAGGAGGATGGGATTTCGCGCGGCGATCAGGCTGATCTTGCCTTCGTTGTTGATTTCCGGGAGTCGCAGTTTGAAGCGATCAGAGAGCTTCGTTTTGGCGCACAGCAGGTCAACGACAGCGAGCGTCTCCAACGTTTCGAGCAGCGGCTTCTGATTCAGGTGAACCAGGTGCGTCAATTCCCAGAGGATGCGGCCGATTTCTTCTTTTTCGGCCTGCAGCATGTTGATGCGCCGATTGTTGAGCTCGACGGCCTGCGACGGCTCGACGAACAGCGTCTGACCGCTGTCGCTGCTTCGATGGACGATACCGGGGACGCGACCGCGTTGATCGGCGCGAAGCGGGAGAACCATGCGATCGGCGTGATACGTGGCGTTGGCGTATTGAAGGTACTTCGTGATCGCCGGCTGTTTGAGGAGCTTGTCGAAGAGGACGTGGCCTTCCTGGCGGATCTTCTCGAGATCATCACGAATGCGCTGCAGGCGATCGGACGCGTCGTCGCGGATCTGTCCTTTGGAATCCACGACGCGATTGATTCGATCGCGAATCACGCGCAGATCCCCGATTCGATCGTAGAGCTTTTTCAGCTTGTCTTCGTCTTCCGTCAACTCGTCAAACCAGAGTCGCACGGCCGTGACGCCGTTCAGCGTGTCCGCGAGTTCGCCGAATTCGTCGGGCTCCAGTTTGTTCGGCGGAACTGCCTTGCGGACGTTGTCGCGCACGTCGCGGATACCGCCGAAGGGGGGGAGACCGCGGGTCTCGACGCGGTGCATGAATTGTTCGAGCTGATCGAACCAGTGCTGGACCTGCGTCGTCTTCTTGGACGGTCGCACGTGCATCGCAAGGGATTTTCCGAGCGCGCACTGTGCGTGCCGCGCGAGCCACTCGCGTATGCGATCGAATTCGAGTTTCTCCAGCGTATGTGCGTCCATTTGCGGCGATCGGCCAGGATTGGCGAAAGCCGCGCATGATAGCGCGTCGGGCGCCACAAGGGAACCGTGATTGCGATGCGCCAATTGGGGTACGTCCTTGCGCAACGACAACAGGGTGCGGCGGCACCTTAATCGCGACTCTCGCCCGCGAGTACCGGCTCAGCGGCATCGACCGGGCACGGGATTTCCCCTTGCGGTTCGAATTGTCGATCCAGCGACACTCGCTTCTTCGCGGGTCGGACTCTTGAAATGACAAATGCAGCGACCAGGCACAAGCCGCCGCAAAGCGAGAAGGCCAGCGAGAAGTTCTGCATATCGCCGAGCCATCCTCCCATGATCGGACCGAGGATACCGCCGGTTCCGTAGGCCAGAAACACCCACGGGTAATTCTGGCCGACGCTTCGCGTTCCGAACGTGTCTGCCGTCATGTAGGGGAACAGCGCGAAATTGCCGCCGAAGTTGAATCCAATCAGTGCGGATGCGACATAGAGAGTTCCCGCCGAGCCGGCCATCCACTGAAACAGAATGACGACGACTCCCTGCACTGCTGTCATGACGACCAGAGAGCGACGTCGTCCCAATCGATCCGACATCGCGCCCCATGCGATTCGACCGAAGCCGTTGGCGATACTGAAGAACACAGCGATCGCCGTACCCGCGGTTGCACTCGCCTGTGCCGGCGTCATGCCGTTCGCCTCAAGCGCCGCTTTGGGGAATTGTTTCATCAGGCCGATACACATCAGCCCGGCGCTGGCACCGAACATGAACGTGAGGAAGATCATGTAGAATTGCGGTGATTGGAGCATTTCCCGGGTCGTGAATTCGATCGTGCCACTCGACGCGCGGCCGATCGAATCGGCGGCCGGAGACGTATGGCCGCGGGGCTTCCAGTTGTCCGGCGGAAATACCATCCAGACGCTGCCGATGACAATAATGAGCAAGAACAGCGCGCCATATACGACGAAGGTCGTCCCCAGCCCCCAGCGGTCGATCAAATGCCCCCAGGCCCCGGCGAGCTTGACCCACAGGAGCGCACCGAATCCGAACCCCGCGACAGCGAAGCCGGTAATCAGGCCCTTTCGATCCGGGAACCATCGCATGCCGACGGCAATCGGAACAACATAGGCCATGCCGATGCCGATCCCTCCGAAGAATCCGAGGAAAAGCAGGTTGGCCGCATAGCTTTCGCCGCCGAATGCCCCTGCCGCGATATATCCGGTCCCGAGGATAACGCCGCCAAGGGCTGCGAGCTTGCGCGGCCCCCAACGCGGCAGCATCCGTCCGGCGAACACCATGGCGACGGCGAAGCAGAAGAGACCGGCGGCGAAGACGCATTGCGTTCTCGCCTTCGTCCAGCCCGCAGCCTCCAGGGAGGGTGTGAACACAGACCATGCGTAGATTGCACCGAGGCACGATTGGATCAGAACGGCGCCGAGTACAACATTCCAACGATTCATTAACCGAGAATCCGCGCGCACGCTGCACCCCATGTTGGTTCTTCCACTGCCTGCGGGGCCTGCGCGAATGCGCTGCACCCGCGAACGCCGGACGAAGCTCATTCGGCGTTTACGATAAGAGGATAGGCTTATGCACAATGAATGTCGATGCTGATGGCGCGTTAATCATCGGCCGATTCCGCAGTCGTTCGCCGACTTACTTGAGGACGCGGCAAACTTGTTGATGTGAGTCATCGATGCAAAGCGCACGATTACGGTGCGCATTCGCCGCGTATGGATACTCGGGCTTCAGGTTTGTCCGCACGTCTATTGGTCAAGCCCTGTCTTTTCTCCGTGTCGCAGGCCCAAGTACGCCGCGACGCCGATGATGGCAAGTCCGCAAAGGAAATACATGACGATCTTGATGTAACCGGACGGCGTTCGATCGAGTTCGAGGACCCACAGGTTCTTCATGTTCAGGCTCGGATAGGCCTTCTTGAGTTGTTTTGATGCGGGGGCGCCGATGGACTGCGTCGACGTGATCAGGAATCCGTGGAGTAACTCCCGGTTGTACACATCCTCCAGATCCTCCTCGTTGCCATCGGGAATCCTGACGATGATCGAGAAGTACAGGGGCCGGTAGTCGAACTGGATTTCATTTACGTCATCCGTGCCGATTCGCGCCATTTCGTTCTTCACATACTGGGCGGCCTGTTCCGCTGTCGTAACGGGAATCCACATCGTGTCGTCGTCGTCGATTGTGACGATGACGTATTCGTGGCTGAGCATGAAGTCAGAGATTTCGACGTGCACGTTACGGCCCGGGCCATTGGCGATTGCTTCGGCCGCCGTCAGTCGTTGCGGTGTGTCCTCGGTCCAGTCTCGCATGCGGCAATCGCTGAATCCCTTGCCGATCAAGGCAAGGCCGATGACGGCAATGATGAGGATGTAGCGCCGAGCAGCCAATGTCGACCTCGTTTCGGCAGTGTCGCCATGCGGTCGGACCGATTCGGATGCGGCGTCTCGTCCGGCCAGTTTCAACGCTACTGGCTGTTCGTCGGCGTTGCAAGGCGTCATCGATGCGTTGGGACTTTATTGGGATCAGGAAGTGTGGCACTGCATTATCAAGACGCCGCGTGTGTGTTGGTCATCTGCCACGTCGGCCCCCACAGAGCGGGGCCGCTACGGTATTCGATTCAGGTGCCGGCCGCCGTCGCAATGATGATTGCCGCCTGGGCACGTTGCGCGGCGATGACTGACTGAATGTCGATGATGAGCTTGATCTGGCTGATGGAGAGCAATTCAGCATCCAGCTTGACAAATTCGAGCATGGCGATGTTGGCGCCGATGCTGAACGCCATTCGCTTGTCAGGGCGCGGTTTGTATTCACGGACCTGGTCGCGATAGTCGAGGACGCGATGAACAATTTCATCGGGTTCATTCAGCAGGAATGCCAGTATCGCTACGTCGTCGTACTCCGGGCGACGAATCGACTGTCCTCTTGCTTTGAACTGCCGAATCAGTTCGCCAGCACGTCCGACGGCCAATTCCGCGCGGCCTTCGGAGAGAAAGAGGAGACTCGCGCTGGATTGGAGTTCGGCAGATCTGGACATTCCCTCTTTGTGCAGGCCCTGATGGATTTGTTCGATCTGCTGCGCCATCCGCCCCACGGGTTCATCGCGCATGGCGAGTACGGCGCAGGCGGGAATGTGGGCGGCGCCCGTCAACCACTTGTGATATTGCTTCATCTCGTCGTACATGTCCTTGACGCGCTGCACGAGTGAATCGGGAATGGGGGCCCGGTTCAGCCCGGATCGCATGACGAGGATTGCCAGCATTTCATAGGCGGCGTCTCGGCGGACGCCGATTTCGCGGAATTTTTTTCTGACGCGCTCCACTTCGGAATAGAACGCGGCGGGCTCATCGTGACGAAGTTTCAGGATCGTCGCCACGACGAAACGGAGTTCGCTTCGCAAATCGCCAAACCAACCCGCGAGTTTCTTGAGTTCATCCGCCGCTTCGCGGATGTCGCGGGCCGTCTCCGTCGGCGATGCTTCGCAACTCAATGCGGCGATCGCCGCAAAGCGCAAGTAGGTCGCGGACTCGAACCAACGCCGCTTGCTGTTGAGTGCGTTGAAGATATCTCGATATCGATGGAGCGGGTTTTCCGGGACACGAATGCTCATTCGATAATAGCGTGAAGGGAGCCATGATTCGGGTCAAATGCTGCAATTCCGGCCGGTTCGTGATATGCGCGAAATCGGTCCAAGTCGACAGGTCCGGAAGGCGCCGCGTCGGCATGCGCTGTCTGCGTTGCGTTGTGATTGGGTGCGAACGACACGCAGATTGAACAACAGGCCCGGTGAACCGCCGCAGAGGATGGCATACTCGCGAGATCGTTCCGTCCGGGTTATCTTCACGTCGGGGCCTTTGTTGCGATGCGCGACAGAGATTCTCGACCACTTGTAACCGGGATATCGATCCGACGATCGGCGAATGACAAGGAAGGTAGCATTTTGACCCAGACCAGTGAATCGACTGCACCTGCGCCGGATTCTGCGCCTGCGGGTCCATCGAAGATCCCTGCATCGGGTGTGGGAGGCCGCGAAGCCGAATTTGCGGAAGCGCCGATGTCGACTCGACCGGCGGCCGTGGATCGTTCATCGACGGCGTGGTTGATTGCTTTGATAGGTTGGACGCTTCTCGTGTCACTGCATGACTTGAGCGGCGGGGCCGTCTTTGAGGGGACGGATTGCTGGGTGGCGCAAACGGCGCGGGAGATGCAGGAGCGTGGCGAGTGGGTCATGCCGTATTTCAGCGGCGAGGAGCGTCTGCAGAAATCGCCGGGGCCGTATTGGGCCGTGATGGGCGTGAGTTTCCTGCGCGGCGTCCCTGTTGATGAAGTCGCGGCGAGAATTCCGAACTCACTGGCGGCCGTCGGACTTGTCGGCGTCATTTTCTGGATGACTCGGCGGATCGCGGGGGATCGCGCCGCGATCTTTGCGGGGTTTGCGACGGCGTCAAGCGCCATGATCCTGTATTGGACGGGGCGGGGGGCTGCGGATCTCGGGATGACGTTCTTCAGTACGCTAGCCTTGGCGGCTCTGTGGGTCGGATTGGCGGCGGAGGGACCGGGCTGGAAACGGAATATCTTTATTCTGCTGGCATACCTGGCGGCGGGATTGTGCATGCTTTACAAGATGCCGATGCCGCTGGCGACGGTCGGCATCCCGGCGATCTGTTCGCTCGTGTTTCAGAAACGATGGCAGGCGCTGAAGAATCCATGGCATCTCGTTGGGCTGGTGTTGTTTGTGTTACCTTTGGCGCCGTGGGTGTATGCCGTCGTGGAATGGAGAATGGACGGCAACTGGGCGTTGGCGTGGGCGAAGTGGCGCGTCGAGTACATCGATCGAATGACGGGGGAGTTGCCGAACGTCGAAGCGAACAAGCAGTGGTTTTTCTATGCGTTCTATGTCGGGTTGGCGTTCGTCTTTACGCTGCCGTACATGATGTCGCTGCCGGCGGCGTTCACGCGGGCGTTCAAGCATGATCCGAGCGTCAACAGCGACGGTCGCAAATTCATGGCGATCTGGTTCATCAGCCTTTTGATTTTCTTCACGATCTCGACGGGAAAAGAGGCGCGGTACTTCCTACCTGCGATGCCGCCGCTCTTCGTCCTTCTCGGAATCGAGTTGTCGTGGTTCTTTGATCCGAATCGCCCCAGCAATCGCAAGGGGGCCTGGGTGCTGGCGGCGCTTGTGGCGATCCTGGTTTCCGTTGGCGGCGTGATCGGGGCGATGAAATTCGCGGAGGATTTCACGGGACCTCGGGACACGTTTGAATGGAGCGATTTGCGAATTCCGTACATCGGATTGTGTGTCTTCGCCGGCGTGGGCGGCACGTTGGCCGCGGTGTGTTTTGCGCGCGACCAGCGCAATCGGTCATTTGCCGTCCTTGTCGCCACGATCTGGCTTTGCTGGTTCTGGGGCTGGTCGACGTTCATGCCCGTGTTTCGGGCGCAGCGCGGCGATATCAGTTTTTCGACGCAGCTGCGTGAACTTGTGGGCAGGAATCCCGCCTACGAGCAACACATGTATCAAGTCGCGCAGCAGAATCCGACAATCACGTGGCACAGCGATGTTCGATTTCCGCGCGTGATTGATCAGTTGAAGCTGCTGGAGTTGCAGGACTATCATCGCAACTATGAGACGGAAGTCCGTCTCGTGGCGACAAAGATGATCGAAAAACTGCGAGGCGACAATCTCGCGTTGTTCGTGGCGACGCGCGAGCATTATCAGTTGTTTCTGCAAGAGGCACCCGGATTGGCGACTGAATTGGGCGTCGACATGCCGACGACGCACTTGTGGATACAGAGCCGGCTGGGGCCGGAGCGGCATCAGACGGTTCTATTTGGAAACCAATCGCCGCCGTTTGCGGAGCCGGAGATCGATCCGCCGTTGGTGATGTATCGACCCATTTTGTCGGAGGCGCCGATGCAACTTGTCAATGCGATTGAGTCACGATCGGCGACATCGTTTTCCATGGGCGTCGTCGAATGAGGCGTGCAGACGCGGCAGTCGTCGGCAGTCGTTCGTTCGGATCATCGAATCCAACAAAGGGGCGCTGCCTGCTGTTCGGGCAGAGTGACATCCATTGACAGAATCGGCAGACAACTCAGGTACCGTCGAACCCAGTTCAACTGGCAACGATTCGACGTTCTCGCAAAGTGGGCAAGCGGAATCGTCGCGTGGGCGGAAGCGGCTTATCGGCATTGTCAAATGGGCGACGATTGCCGTCGTGATCGCGGCGATCGTGTGGCAGGTTCAAATACTATCGACGGATTGGGCGGACGATGGCGCACGGGTGCTCGAAAAGGGACTCGCCTGGTCCTGGGTCGCCATCGCGCTCGTGACGTTCTGGCTTGGGCAGCTTTGTTTCGCGCTCTACTGGCGCAGACTCGTTCGCGCGTCTGGCGCTGATGCACCATTCCTTTCGACGATTCGGGCGTATCTCGTGGGAACGCTCGGCAAGTACGTTCCCGGAAAAGCGCTGGTTGTTGTCGTTCGAACAGGCATGCTGCCGGATGCCAAGGGCAAGCGATTTCTCGTCGGCGGCGCGACGGTCTATGAGACGCTGACTTCGATGTCGGCGGCGGGGTTGATCGGTTTTGTCGCGCTCTTGGCGACGCGGCGTGATCTTGTGATGAACATGACGGGCGCGGCCTGCATCGCCTTGATTCTGAACATCGTCGTGCATCCGCGGCCATTTCGACAGATTGCGAAGGTGGTCGCGATTCCGTTTCGTCGGCAGGGTGACGAATTGCCGGTTCGAGACTGGTATCGATGCTACTTGCGATCCGCCCCATTGTTGCTGTTCGAGTGGCTTGGTTCCGGGCTGAGTTTGTGGGCGACTGCGGCGGCGTTCGGCCTGGACGTTGGTTCGTGGGAGGCGATGGTCTTCCTGACGGGCGTGGCAGCCCTGGCGACTGCGGCTGGATTTCTCGTACTGCCGGTTCCGGCGGGCATCGGCGTTCGAGAGTTCATCGTGATTTCCCTGTTGACGCATTGGTTCGGCGAACACGCGACGGCAGTGTGTATTTCGTTGATTCTGCGAACGATCTGGACAGCAGGAGAAATCGTTCTTGCGGGCGGTTTGTACCTGCTGCCCGGCGTAAGCTGGGCCCGGGCAAAGCTGGCCGATTCGAATGGTGCAGCGAACGCGGTGTGACGATGCTGGCGGAATCTCCCCATGTTCGCGACAATCAAAGTTCCAGAGTCGATACGATACACTGGGGCATTTCAGGAAGTCGCCCCTGGTTGCGCCCGAAAATGAGAGTCTGATTCGAATGACGCTGATGATGCACGTACCCCACAAGACGGCCAGACAGGAATCGCATGCGCGGGAGACGGGACGGAGTCGAGATCTATCCGTCGTCGCGCCCGTGCACAACGAGGAAGAAAACCTCGACGATCTTCACGCGGAACTCTCTGGCGTGCTTCAGGCGGCCGAGATCGACTACGAGATCATCTACGTCGACGACGGCAGCCGCGATACGAGTCTTGAGAAGCTGAAGGCGATCGCGGAGTCGGACGAGCGCGTCATCGTGATCGAGCTGCGGCGCAACTTCGGTCAGACGGCGGCGATGGCGGCGGGGATCGAGCACAGTTGCGGTGATGTGATCATACCGATCGATGCGGACATGCAGAACGATCCGAATGACATTCCGCGATTGCTGGAGAAGCTGAACGGGACGCCGCGCTACGACATCGTGAGCGGCTGGCGGAAGGATCGCAAGGACAAGATGGTCACGCGGCGAATTCCGTCGCAGATTGCGAATGCCATCATCAGCCGCGTGACGAATGTTCCGATTCACGATTTCGGCTGCACGCTGAAGGCGTATCGTCGGGAAGTGATCGAGGATGTGAGTTTGTCGAGCGATCTGCATCGCTTTCTGCCGGCCCTGGCGGCGTGGCATGGGGCCAACATCGCGGAACTCGTCGTGAATCATCGGCCGCGGACGCGGGGCGTGACGAAGTACGGATTGTCGCGAACGATTCGCGTGCTGCTCGATCTGGTGATCGTGAAGTTTCTGGGCACGTACATGACGAAGCCGCTGCTGTTCTTCGGGCGCATCGGGATGATGACATTCGGCGCCGCCTTGCTGATTCTCGGGGTCGCGGTCGGACAGAAGTACGGATATCTGGGTCAGCCGGAAGGTCTGAATCTGAACCGGAACATTCTGGTGTCGCTGAGCGCGCTGCTGGCGTTCTTCACGGTTCAATGCGTGATGTTCGGATTGATTGCTGAATTGTTGGTGCGAGTTTATCAGGACGGGCGGGGGCGGCAGATCTATCGGGTGCGGGAGGTTTACACGTCGGCGGCGGGTGGGGATGCCTCATCGTGACGTGTTGCGTTTGATACCCCAACCTTTGCATTCGCAAAGGATGGGGCACCCGCGCATGCGGTGATTGAGCGAGAATACATGCTTGCCTTA
>JAJDEC010000019.1 GCA_029259995.1 Phycisphaerae bacterium | reverse complement strand
AAATCGCTGGGCTATTCTCAATGGATCCCTCCGGGATCCTTCGCGGCGCACAATCCAACATTCAGAGTGTACTAGGTCGTCGTCCCGCAAATTCGTGAAGAACCAAAAAAAAAGAGCAGAACCGTTCGACCCTCCGTGGCGAACGGTAATGCCCTGCTGCAAAGATCGACATCCCTGTCTCAAAAAGGCCTGCCCAGCCTTTCCCCAGAACCAGGAGGGCCTCGTCAACGCGGCTCGACGGCGAAGTAACAAGCCGCGACGCTGTACCCGGGAAGCTGTGCCACGCGATTGTCCGTCGCTCGACTGATCGGACAATTCAGCACACCCGGCGGGTCGCCTGACAGGACACCTCTGGTCCCGCGTTGCGGGACGTCAAATCTTCGCGGCTGAAGGGAGCCCCCGTCCATCCGTGATGGCGGCCGTCCTTCAACCCGAAATCTTCAAAACTCTCTGGTCGCCGAAAAGCGACCCGAACTTGTATCGTGACCTACCGACTTTCGTCAGCAGGGATTCAACCTAAAGTGGCGAGCGGATGGGAATCCTCAGCCGATTCCCAACCGCGCCGCCGCACTCGAATTCACCCAACCATCGGATGACAACGTGCCATCCCCGGTCAGGTAATAAACCGGCGTATGCCGGCTGCCGCACTCAGTTGCCGCGATAGGCGTCGCGGGCACGCACCTGAAACTCATTGAACTGAGCCAGGGCCTTTTCCATGTCCTCTTCAAACTCGCCGCGCGGGCGAATCTCGATGTGGTCCCGGACACCACAGACCACGACTTCCTTGCCCAGGCCCGAACGATCCAACATCTCCTGCGGGAGCAATACACGCCCCTGAGAGTCGAGATCCAGATATTCGGCCAGCGGGAAGAAAACTTTGTCGAAGTAAAGTTGGTCCTCGTCGGGTATCAAGGTCGATTTTGCATGGGAGGCGAGCAATTCGAAGGCTCGCTCCGTATACATCCACAGCGTGGTCGATGGTCGGCCAGGCACAATCACGAACCCGGCACCGTCGCGCTCCGGATCGAGCCGACTGCGATACTTCCGAGGGATGGCAAGACGATTCTTCGCATCGATGATGTGCTCGTAATGGCCCGTAAAGATCATTGGCGTTCACATTCAACATCGGCGACCACTTGCCTCCACTTCGCCCCATTAGGATACATTTAGCCCCACAAACTTCAAGCGCAATTCTGGCTCAATCCTGCGATGAACGGGGTGTGAAATCCTCAACCATCGACAATTAAAAAGGTTGTGACGCAGAATATTCTAGCGCAACATTATCGGGCTCCTGGTCAATCGCTCAGCGATCGACACGGACGCCACATGGATACGGACGGGATCCCCCCACAACGCCACACAAAGATCAATGACTGGGACGTTTCGTGAAGCGTACCTGGTGATCGGATAGCGCTTCTGAACGCCGCAAGAATCACCTTCAACGACGAATCCCGCGCCCGGCCGGCTCGCCGCCCCGGACTCGAACCCACGTCGCCGTGCCGCGCAATTCAGTGAACGTGATGCGATCGTTCCCCTCAAATGCATAACGACCACGCATGGGCTGGCCCAACCCGTTCGGTCGCCGGAATTCGTAGTCTCCGCCCGACGCTGCCAGTTTCCCTTGTTCGGTTCGCATGAATCGAACCCGATAGTCGCCGTTGTGTTGCAATTCCAGCGTTGCGCGATAGGGAATGTAGGAGTCAACATAGAGTCGCTCGTTCGTCCAGGTCCCCACGATCGACGTGTGTGGCTGCCCCGAATCCTTCAGCCGGAACCACGTCACGGTCGCGCTTGTCTCCCCCATGACCGGCGGCAATGCCAATTCTGTGTCATCCGCCCTGGCGTTCACCTGCGGTATGTCAAACTTGACCGGCTTCAGCATCACGCGCGCTCGATCGGACACGATGCCGCTCTTTGGCGTCAACGTGAGCACGCCCTGTGCCGCGACCGACAGGAGATTGCGGTCCGTCGTCACGTTCGCCGTGTACTGCCCGTCACCCATCACATCAACATCGATGACATATCCGCCGTTGTCGTCAACCGTTAACGTCGCATTGGCATCGGGCCCGAGAAACGCCGCAGCCACGATCCTGCTGATCGTCATGGTCGTCGCTGGAATGCCCGGAATGACAGGCTCCGGCAGCATCCGCGCCGATTGCATTTGCCACGTTCCGCGGAACGCCGGAATGTCTGAAACGGGTTCGCTTCGTTTCTTCGGTGCAGGCCTGATGGGTTCGATGGGCGTGCCATTCGGCGTCGGGTTTTCACGCGGGATATCGGGAGCATCGGAATCGTCATTGCGTAATGCGATGTTCGGATCGTAGACCTTGTCCGCCCGCTTTGGCGCATCCGATCCGCCGAACATCAGTCGCAACAGGATCGCGACGACAAGTATCGCCCCGACGCACCCTGCCGATACGACAAGACCCCTGTGTTTCTCAAGAAACGAAGAATCGGAGGTTCCGAATCCGGTCGTGGGGTCCCTTTGTACCGCATCCCCGCTATCCTTGGCGGCAAATGTCGACGGCTCCATCAAGACGGGGCCGGCGGGTTTGCGATCGTTCGACGCCCCGCACGCAGGACATGTCGCCCCGCTCGACGGATCGAATACCGTGCCGCAACGACATCGAATGCGCGCTCCCGCCATCGTCTATCGACCTCTTGATCCCTCAGTTGCAGATGCGTTCCGCCCCAGTCATCAACAACATCCGATTCCGCCCGACTAGTCTCGATGGCGAACCCAGATCGCCGTCCCACGCGGCTCCGTCAATGTGAAGCGATCTGCTCCATCGAAGACGTATCGACCCAGAATCGGCGGTCCCATCGCGATCGATCTCTTGAATTCGTAACTGCCGTCATTCACCACCAGCATTCCGCGCTCCGATCGCGTGAATCGAATGCGAAAGTCGCCGCCTTCGCGCAACTCGAATGTCGCGCGATATGCCAGGTACGAATCGACCCACAACTGCTCATTCACCCAGGCCCCGACGATGGACGTTTCCGGCAGTCCCGAATCACCCGGCCGACGCCAGAAGATATTCGAGAATCCGCTCCCGCCCTCTTTCTGCATCGACATCGTCAGATCACCTCGCTTTGCATGAACATGCGGCATGTCCGACTTGGCCGGCATCAGAAACACTTCGGCCCGTTCTGAATTCGACAACCCGTTCGGTGTCAGCGTGATTTCCCCCTTGGCGACGACCGTGCCCGGATATCGCTCGGGTGTGATGGACGCCACGTAGTAGCCGTCGCCCGATACGTCGACATCGAGCACGTAGCTGCCGCCATTGTCTATCGTCATCACTGCCGTCGCGCCGGGCCCCTTGAACGCCGTGCCGATGGTCCGGCCCATCGCCGTGCCCAGAACAGGAATCCCCGGGATCACTGGCTCTGCCTGCATGGACGACGATGCCAATCGCCATTTCCCTTCAAAGGCCGCGTTGCCCGTTCGTGGTTTCGCCGTCGACGAAGCGAGTGACGCACGCGTTACGGATCCCATTGTCGGTGTGTCGCGGGCAGAACCCCGTCTTGTGTCGTCTTCCGCCTCTTGTCCGGCGTTGGATGCTTCCGTCCCGCCGAACATGGGACGAAGCACGATCGCAAGCAGCATCGTTCCCATCACGCCGACAACAAGCGTTGCCAAGGTCCTGTTCCGCCGAATGAAACTGCCCATAGCCGATCCGGCGTCACCGCGATCGTCTCGGACCGATTGCACAATCGAATCCGATGCAGATTCCGTGGCCGTTCCTGCAACCCTCACGTGCGCTGCGCCGCACTCAGGACATGCCGGCAGGGTCGAAGGATCAAAGACCGTCCCACAGACGCATCGAACCCGCTTGACGCTCATGGCTTGTCGCCTCCCGCCGGCTGCGTCGTCGTGTTCCCGGGCT
>JAJDEC010000180.1 GCA_029259995.1 Phycisphaerae bacterium | reverse complement strand
GAGATTTGAGTTTGTGGGGCTGGTCGGCTTGTCGGCGTGGCCGGCGGTTTTGAATGTCGGTCTTTCGGATCGAGGTCAGCACATTGGCGAAGGCAAGTAAACGCGAGAATGTCTGGCTTCAGTGCAAGGAATGCGACAGCCTGAACTATCGTACAAACGTGAATGCAAAGGCTGGAATTCCCGAAGGACTCAAGGAAGGCCTGAAGAAATTCTGCAAGATCGAGCGGATGCACACGGTCCACAAGATCAAGCGCAAGTAGTTGTAGGGTTACGAGTCACAAGTCGCGAGCCTTGTGTCCTGAGCTACGCGAAGTGAGTGTCGTGCGTCGAGTTCGGCGGCGGAATCCATGGGTTTCCGGCTGGGCTTTGAGACTGAAGCTCGGGCATCGCGACTCGATACTCGTCACTCGTGAAGGAGCGTAGCTCAACTGGCAGAGCACCGGTTTCCAAAACCGGCGGTTGGGGGTTCGAGTCCCTCCGCTCCTGTAAGCCGGGTTGCGATGCGACCCCGATCATCGCCGATCGAATACGAAGGATTCCTAGGATGGCCAAAAAACAAGATTCCGGCACGGAAGGCTACGGCGCCGGATCGGCTGTGGCCGAGCGGGAGAAACGAGTGTCTAATCGACCGGATGACGGCGATCGTGGGCGGCTGGCAGGCGGTCCGGCGGGAACGCGCAATGAGGGCGGCGGCCCGTTGGGCGGCGTTTACAAGGCCGGGCAGGGTTATCACACACGAATGTGGACGGCGATCGGATTTGCATCGCTGGTCATCTGGTTCGTCGTGTTCCTGTGTCAAAAGCTTTCGGTGTTTGGTTCGACGCCGTCAGCGACGTTGATCATCCAGGTCTGCGTCGCAGTTGGTGTCATTGGACTCTTCAGTGCCCTCGGCTGGTGGGTCCTCGGTCGCAATCCAAAGGTCAACGACTTTTTGATTGAGACTGAAGGCGAGATGAAGAAAGTCAACTGGACGAGTCGGCGAGAGATCATCGGCTCGACGAAGGTTGTCATTTTTGTCCTGGTTGCCATGTCGATCCTGCTGTTCGTTGTGGACATCATGTTCATGCTGCTGTTCAGTTGGATGGGCGTGCTGAAAGGCAGTGGAATGCTCGAGTTAATCTTTGGCGGCGGCGGATCATGACAGATCCGGCGAAACAAGATGGAGCAAGTTCCTTGGCCGACGACGACGTGACACAGGGCGAGGCCGGCGCGCAGGATACGCCGCAGGATACGCCGCAGGCAGAGCCGAAAGAAGCGGCTGCCGAGGCGCCGAAGTCCGAAGCGGGAGGTCCGCAGAAGGCGGCTGGGATCGAGGATGCATCGCGCGACGGCATGCAGTGGTACGTGCTTCGCGTTGCGAGCAATCGCGAGGACCAGGTCTGCACGTCGCTGATGCGAAAAGTGGAAATCGAAGGGCTCACGGAGCGTATCGGTCGAATCCTTGTGCCGACGCAGCGCGAAAAGCGAATGCGCGCGGGCGTGGCCAAGGTTTACGATAAGAAGCTGTATCCCGGATACGTCTTTGTGGAAATGGCCGTCGAGGATGACGGCAGCATTCCTGAAGACATCTGGTTCATGATCAAAGAAACCATGAGTGTGGGGGATTTCATCGGCTCCGACGGCAAGCCGACGGCGATGAAGACGCACGACGTGGAAAAGATGCTCGCCGTTGTCGAGAAGGCGTCGGAGCAGCCGACGTTGAGCGGCATGGCGGGCATGAAGAAGGGCGATGCGATCAAGGTCAAGGAAGGCCCATTCGAGAATTTCGAGGGAGAGATCGACGAGGTCTTCCCCGACAAGGGTCAGGTGCGCGTCATCGTGTCGATTTTCGGCCGACCGACGCCCATCGAGTTGGAATATTGGCAGGTTGAATTGACCTCCGACGAATAAGCGGACGGCGATTCCCGATCGCGTTGGCGATAGAGATTAGAGGCGACGAACAGTGGCGAAGAAGAAAACCCCAACAGCGGTATTTAAGGTTCAGGGCCCCGGCGGTCAGGCGACGCCTGCGCCGCCCATCGGTCCGGCGTGCGGCCAGTACGGTGTGAACCCAGGTCAGTTCGTGCAGCAGTTCAACGAGCGCACGAAAGAACTGAACGGTCTGCCCGTCGCAGCGGTTGTCAGCGTCTACGCGGATCGCACATTTGATTTCATTATCAAGAGCCCTCCGGCATCGGCGTTGCTGAAGCGCGCCGCGAAGATCGAAAAAGGCTCCGGCGTTCCGAATCGCGAAAAGGTCGGCACAGTCACGCGTGCGGATCTGGAAGAGATCGCGGCGACCAAGATGAAAGACATGAATTGTCACGGCGATGTCGATGCGGCGTGCAAAGTCATCGCCGGCACGGCCCGCAATATGGGGCTCGAAGTCGTCGGCTGATCCGGCATGTGCCGGAAGCGTTTTTCTCGCGGGGGAACTGCGAGACGATAGTCGAACCGGCAACTGCCGAGTTCTGGCGAGATAAACAGGTTGGCTCGACCACGAGCCGTCAATCGTGGCAGACGATCCGTCGTTAGAAAGGTTTATCCATGGCGAAAGAACTGGCTGCTGATGCAGCGATGTCCTCCGGTGGACGCAGGAAGCGCGGTCGCCCCATGCGCCGCACGGGAAGACGACAGCGGGAGAATCTCGCGAAAGTTGTACGCGACAAGCTATATCCCGTTGACGAAGGTCTTCAGCTTCTGAAGGAAGTGACAAAGGGAACGAAGTTCGATCAGTCGATCAACGTCGCCGTGCATCTGGGCATCGATCCGCGTCATGCCGATCAGCTCGTGCGCGGCAGCATTTCGTTGCCGATGGGCATTGGAAAAACGAAGCGCGTGATTGCGTTCTGCGACGGACCGGACGCCGAAGCGGCGAAGGCCGCGGGCGCGATCGAAGCGGGCATTGACGAACTGGTCGACAAGATCAGCGGCGGCTGGCAGGAATTTGACGTCGCGATCGCACATCCGCGGGCGATGGGCAAAGTCGGCAAGCTGGGCCGAGTGCTCGGCCCGTCCGGCAAGATGCCGAGCCCGAAGAACGGAACCGTCACGCCGAATGTCGGCGTCGCCGTCAAGGAATTCGCGGCAGGCAAGATCGACTTCCGCAACGATGCGGGCGGCAACATTCACGCCGTCGTGGGTCGTGCGAGTTTTTCGGCCGACGATCTGAAGACGAATCTGAAGGCGTTTGTCGATCATCTGCGTCGTCTCAAACCGTCCACGGCGAAGGGCACGTACATCAAGAAAGTCTGCGTCAGCGGCACCATGTCGCCGGGCGTTCTGCTCGAAGTCGAGCAGTAATACGAGGAGTAAGCGATGAGTAAGGTTGTCAAAGAGCTGCTCCGCAAGGATCTGGCGGCGAAGTACGGCGAATTCGAAGACATGCTCGTGATCAATGTGCATGGACTGACAGGCAACGAAGTCAATGACTTTCGCGGCCAGCTTCGAAAGAACGGCGTCGAGATGCACGTCGTGAAGAATTCGGCAGCGCGTCGCGCGCTGGAAGGGACGACGCTCGAGCCGCTCGCGCGAAGCCTGAAAGGGCCATGCGCGTTGGTGACGGGCGGTTCCAGCCCGATCGAAACAGCCAAGGAGCTGATTCGTCTGGTGAAGGAATTTCCGAACCTCGCCTTGTCCAACGGACTTATCGACGGCATGCCGGACGTTCTCTCGGTTGACGAAATCTCCAAGCTGAAGAGCAAGGCCGAGCTTCAGGGCGACATCATCACGCTGTTCATCAGTCCGGGGCGAAAGATCGCCGGTCAGTTGCAGGTTGGCGGCAAGATCGCCGGATGCATCAAGGCGATTGCCGAGAAGCTGGAGAAGGGCGAGACGATTTCGAAAGTGGCATAGAGAATTGCGATTCGCGAGTTTCGCGTTGTGCGTGTTTCGGACTGGGACACGTCGATTCGTACGAAGCTCTGGTCGCATGACGGATAACTAGACAATACGAACCCGAAGGTCCCCTTTGTGTGGCGGCTCGACGAGTCGGCCCGGGTTAAATGAGATCAATGGGATCTCAGCTATCGGGATGGTAATCGGAGGCCGCGAGCGGTTTCCTCAATCAAAGATAGGCAGAACAATGGCAGAAGCACCCGCAAAAGAGTTTTCGGCTGAAGTCAAATCGATCGGCGACAAGATCGTCGGTCTGACCGTCAAGGACGCGCAGAGCCTGGCGGATTATCTCAAGGACGAATACGGCATCGAGCCGGCCGGCGGCGGCGCCGTCATGATGGCTGCTGCGGGCCCGGCGGCGGAAGAGGCGGAGGCGCCGACGGCGTTCGACGTCGTTCTGACGGATGCCGGCGCGAGCAAGATCAACGTCATCAAGGTCGTTCGCTCAGCGACGGGTCTTGGTCTGAAGGAGGCGAAGGAAATCGCCGACTCGGCGCCGAAGGCCGTGAAGGAAGACCTGAACAAGGAAGACGCCGAGAAGCTCAAGAAGGAGCTGGAAGACGCCGGCGGCAAGGTCGAACTCAAGGGCAAGTAAGCTCGATCGACGTTCATTTCGCGAACAGCGATTTCAAGGGTCGCGGCATTCATGCCGCGGCCCTTTTTTTGGTTCATCGCGGAATTCCGGGAAGTCAATCCATGCATGCGATGCGTCATGTGTGCTGCCGACCTCGTGACAGCGCCAAGTCTATGACGCACTTTCAGAGCCTGGCTCATGGTTTGATCCGCAACCCAGGGCTGCGATTGCCCGCTTCGCGGGCTGCACTTGCCCTGGGCTTCCATATGGCACGCCTTCAGCGTGCGGCCGTGAGTCCGCTCAAGTCGTGTTCCCCTACGCTCACGTTGCGCTCCCCTGCGCATTGCCGTCCCGGAGGGTCGGCGTGAGCCAGGTGCGTGGCACTCAATCCGTCCCTACGGGACGGGAATTGGTCATTGGAGCCGCGTGCCCCAGCGATAAATCGCTGGGCTTTTTTCAATGGATCCCTCCGGGATCCTTCGACTGGGCTACTCCAAAGGGGGCGTTCCTGGATCCTTCGCGGCGCACAATCCGGCTTCCAGAGCGTGACACGCCGTCGTCCCGCAAT
>JAJDEC010000179.1 GCA_029259995.1 Phycisphaerae bacterium | reverse complement strand
GGGATAGATCTTCTTGCCGGCCGCCTCCATGCGTGTCGTGACTTCTTTCTCCACGGTCGCGGCCGTTTCGAATAGCTTCGTAAACCCATGTTCGCGGCAGAGGCGCTCGGCGTGCCCTTTGAGCACGACAGCGCGCGGATCGAGCGACTTATAGACGCGATGACCGAAGCCGATGATCTTGTCGCCCTTGTCAAGTTTGCCGGCGACCCAGGCCGGGGCTTTGTCGGGCGTGCCGATGGATTGGATGTCCGCGAGGGCGGCTTCGTTGGCGCCGCCATGAAGCGGGCCACGAAGGGAGCCGATGGCCGCCGCGATCGTCGAGTACATGTCGGCAAGTGAGCTGTGGACGACCATCGCCGTGAACGTGGACGCATTCATACCGTGATCGGCCTGGAGAATCAGGCAGACGTCCATGACGCGGCGACGCGTTTCGTCCGGAACTTCGCCGCTCATCATGTAGAGGTAGTTGGCCGTGAAATCCAGATCGGGATGCGGATCAAGAATCTCCTTGCCCATCCGGACGCGGGCGATGGCCGACGCCGCGGTTCGCGTCTGGGCGAGGATCCGAATCGCGACGTTGCGTTCCACCTCGAGGGCGGCCTTCGGATCGGACACATGACGCGTGACTTCGAGGCCTTCCGGATCGGCACAGCCCATCGCGGCGACGGCGGCCTGCAGGGCGTTCATCGGATGGCAATCGCGCGGCAGCGAACGGATCAACTGCTTGACGGGCTCTGCCAGCGTGCGCTCGGCGCGGAGCTTTTCCTTGAACGCCGCCATCTCGGACGCCGTCGGTAGATTCCCGTAGATCAGCAGGAACGCGACTTCTTCGTAGTTGCTGTTTTCGCAGAGGTCTTCGATCGAGTAACCGCGGTAGACGAGATGTCCTTCCGTACCGTCGACGTAACCGATCTTCGTGATATTGGTGATCGCACCTTCAAGCCCTTTGCCGAGCTCGATCGTACAGGGAAACTCCACGCGTCCCATGAACTTCGCCATCGCATATGCCTCTGTAGAAAGACTGCTGAGTGAAAACAGGTCAAGGCCTGGCAGTATAGCGGCGAATTCCGCCGCTGAAAACGTGGAGAATGCTGCGTACTGAACGACATCCCGGAGCCGACGGCGTCACGCGGCGGAATCCCGACGGCCGGGGATATTTGCGGCCGAGGCGCAGCGCATTAGACTACGGCAATCGTATGGAATTTCAGCGCGTTCGATGGATGCGAACCGCTTATCACGGAGACAGCCATGAATGTGCACGAATATCAGGCGCGAGAACTTCTTCAGAAAGCCGGCGCCCCCGTCCCCAAGTTTGAAGTGATTGATTCCGCCGACGGCGTCAGGTCGGCCGTCAAGGCCATTGGCGGCGGAAATCTCGTCGTCAAGGCACAGGTCCATGCCGGCGGTCGCGGCAAGGCGGGCTACGTCATCCTGTCCGACAACGTCGAGGACATCGAAAAGAACGTCCGCCGGATGTTCGCCGAACCGATGGTCAGCTATCAGACCGGCCCGGACGGCGTGAAGGTCCAGAAGGTGCTGCTGGCCCCGGCCGTGGACATCGACAAGGAATACTACGTCGGCATGGTCATCGATCGCGCCAAGGGTTGCCCCGTCATCATGGTCAGCAAGGAAGGCGGCGTTGAGATCGAAGAAGTCAACGCCCGCAATCCCGAAGCCATCATCAAGGAATGGATCCATCCGCACCTGGGCGTGCAGCCTTATCAGATGCGCCGGCTCTGCGAGGCATTGGGCCTCAGCGGGGATCATGCCAAACAGGCTTCGAAAGTGATCGGCGCGTTGTCGAAGATCTTCCTGGAGAAGGATTGCAGCCTCGCGGAAATCAATCCGATGGTGCTCACGAAGGCGAACGGCCATCCCGCCGAGATCCAGGCAATCGATGCCAAGTTCAACTTCGATGACAACGCCACATTCCGTCACGCCGATGTGCAGGCCATGTTCGATCCGACGGAAGAAAACGCGTCGGAGCTGCGGGCCAAGGAGCACAATCTCAGCTACATCGCGCTGGACGGCAACATCGGCTGCCTCGTCAACGGCGCAGGACTCGCCATGGCGACGATGGACATCATCAAACTGCACGGCGGTTCCCCGGCGAACTTCCTCGATGTCGGCGGCAGCGTGACCAAGGATGGCGCCGTCGAGGCATTCAAGATCATTCTTTCCGACGAGAAAGTGAAGGGCATTCTGGTCAACATCTTCGGCGGCATCGCCAAGTGCGACGTGATTGCCGACGCCCTGATCCACGCCGCGAAGGAAATCGGCTTCAAAGTTCCCGTCGTCGTTCGGCTGGAAGGCACAAACGTCGAAAAGGCGCGGGCGATGCTGAAGGAAGCGAATCTCGATGCGCTGACGGCCGCCGACGATCTGACGGACGCGGCGAAGAAAGTCTGCGCGGCGGTTTGAAACGACGGCGCAGTGGCATACCAATACTCAGTTGAAATGCAGAATGATTCATTGAAACCGCTTCAGGCCAATTGCGTGTAACGAACCGGCCATTAGTCGGTTCCACACGATGAACGACTCCCATTACCCAGTTAGGCGTCGTCAGTGCGCCCTGGATTCTCATGGTCCCGCGGCATGACTCCTCAGAAAGTCCATCTCGAATCGCGGCGGTTCGTCGGAATCTCCTGTCGCACGAAGAACGCGGATGAGCGCGATCCGGCGACGGGAAAGATCGGTCCGCTCTACAATCGCTTTTTCGCCGAGGAAGTCGGAGCCAACGTTCCGGAACGCGAGGACTACGACAGCCTGTTCGGTGTCTACTTCGACTATGAATCCGATCACCACGGCGCGTACTCGTTGATGGTTGCCGTGGACTCAAGCCCGACGGGGGATATTCCCGAGGGACTTGAATGTGTCGACGCAGCGGCGGGGGACTATCTCGTTTTCGAGGAAGCCGGCGAACTGCCCGGCGTGGTCCAGGCGCTCTGGCAGCGCATCTGGGACTTCTTCGAACAATCGACGGAATATCGGCGCGCCTTCACGATCGACTTCGAGCAATACAGCGAGGCGTTCCCCGGTGTGCGGATTCACATCGCGCTGGCGGAATAACAGAATCGAGTTAACGAAGGATCAGTCGACGCGAAGCCGATGCGGCAATTCGCCGGATACGAGATGCGTCGCGTCCGGCCGTGATCTCAAGTCAAGTCGAAACGTCCCATGTGGCAGATCGCGCGGGATCGTCATCTTGAATTCCTGAATCGCGTCCGGATCGTCCGGCCGCGCGGGCGGATCGCCCGCCAATGCATGCTCTGATCCGGAATCCACGTCGATCAGATACACGCCCTCATCCTCGACGGAAGCATCAAAGCTCAAATCGAATCCGCGAATGTCGATCGAACCGCCGGGGGAAATGAACTCATTGGCCGTGCCGGTCTTCTCGTCCCGCACGATCAATGGTTGAGGCCGGATATCGGCGGCGCCAACTTCGATGAAGACGAAGTCTTCGGCCATTTCGCGAATCAGCGGGCCCGGCTCGCGGCGAATCTTGTAGATGCCCGTCGGTTCGAGGCTGACAGGGATGTATTCATACAATTCGAGAAAGCTCGCACGCGTGCCGCGTATGGCTTTCTCCATGGCGGCGGCCATTTCGTCTTCAAGTTGCATGCGCAGTTGCGTACGCGATTGCAGATTCGTGGCGGGCAGCATCATTTCGACGAGCAGGTCCATGTTGATTTCGTCGAACGCTGCCGGTATTGCCGCGGCGCGCTGCGCCTCCGTAAGGGAGTCCTTTCGAACGAGTTGATGACGCTTCGCCATTGAAGGCACTGTAGAACTTTGCAGGAAGATTGCCAAGGGATTCCGATGCCACGATACCTGCCGCGTACTTGCTGCGAAATAAGACAGAAGGCCAGATGCTCTGTCATGTCCTTAATACGCAAATATCGCAGGATCGATGAAAGAAAGCCGCCGATGAGGTTCCGTGAGCAAATTCCAACAAATTCGTTGATAGCGATATCGACCCGCATCGGGCGCGATACGCTGGCCCTGTGCATTTGAGCAATTCAGATC
The DNA here is from genome assembly GCA_029259995.1 of Phycisphaerae bacterium. Lineage (GTDB taxonomy): Bacteria > Planctomycetota > Phycisphaerae > UBA1845 > UTPLA1 > ECT2AJA-110-A. The sequence continues at coordinate 1,630 of JAJDEC010000179.1, read as the reverse complement.
GTTGTCGAGACAAGATGAAGCCGTCGGTTAGCATTTTCACTGTCGATACGCTCGTGACGCATCCACAGGCATCACGAGGTGTTACTTCTTTTCATGTACCGGAGATCCCAATATGAAGTCGTCCCTTCGATCGATCGGAATTCTCGCCGTTCTGTTAGTCGCCGTGCCATTCGTACTCGCATTCGGACCTCAGCAGGGTAAGAAAGGGGAGACATCAAACCGCCCAACGACGGCCCGAATCGAGTATCGACCAACGCTCCTGGTGCAGTTGCGGGTTGCCGACCTGGAGCGTTCGGTACACTTCTATCGCGATCTGCTGGATATGAAAGTTGTCCACCGCAATGACGCATTGAAGTGGGTCAAAGTCAGTCATGGAATCGACGGCGTCACGATCGGCCTTGGTCAGGCGGAAGACGTGGGCGGAAGTGGCACGTTGTCGATCAATCTCGGCGTTCGGGATATCGATGCCGCACGGCGCCTGCTCGAACAGCGCGGCGTCAAATTCGAAAAACCCACGATCACCATCCCGGGCGTTGTGAAACTGGCCGATCTGCGTGATCCTGACGGCAACAAGATCCGGTTGGCCGAGTCGCTCACGAGCGACGCAAGAGAGAAATAGTTGGAGCCGACAGGTAAGTCGGAATCGCCGGCTTTCTCGAACTGGCAGTTGGCGTCGTTCCAATGGGTCGTCATCATCGAACGACGTGACACATCAATCGCCGAGAAATGCGCAGATAGTGGGCGCGCGACCGCACCCAAGGCGCAGGTGGAAGTCCCCTCGATTCCTCAAGCCAATCTTGAAAGTGACAACCGTGCGGCCGTTTCCGATGTGATTCGGCGAATCCACGTGGCGCTATGCGCGTCAGTTCATCAATCCCTGTTCACGGCATACAATGTCGCCGTCGGGCTCGACCGCAGAGCGCATTCGCGTCCGAACGGATGGAAAAAAGACTCGTATGCCTGATACAGGAAAAGCAATGACTGATCCGACCATCATCTGCCCGAACTGCCACAAGGAAATCAAGCTCAACGAATCCCTCGCCGCCCCGTTGATCGAAGCCACGCGCAAGGAACTCGAGCAGCGCATCGAGCAGCAGTCGGCCGCGATGCTGTCGCGCGAAGCCGAACTCAAGTCCGAACGTGAGGCCCTGAAGAAAGCCAAATCGCAAATCGACGACGAAGTCAGCGAGAAGCTCGCCACGGAGCGCAAACGCATCGCCGAGGAAGAAGCCAGGAGAGCCCGCCGCGCAATCGCCGACGATTTCGACGAGAAGAAAAAAGAGCTCGACGAATTCAAACAACTGCTCGACAGCAGCAACGCCAAGCTCGCCGAGGCCCGCAAGCAGGAAGCCGAGTTCCGCCGCAAACAGCGCGAACTTGAAGACCAGCGCGCCGAGCTCGATCTTGAATTGGAAAAGCGCCTCGCCGAGGCCATCGCCCCAGAGCGAGAAAAGGCTCGCGTCGCGGCCGACGAGGAATACCGACTGAAGATCGCAGAAGAGCGCGAGAAGAACAAGAAGCTCCTCGAACAACTCGCCGAGGCCAAGCGCCGCGCCGAACAGGGTTCGCAACAGATGCAGGGCGAGATTCAGGAACTCGATCTCGAAGCGCGCCTGCGCGACGCCTTTCC
>JAJDEC010000178.1 GCA_029259995.1 Phycisphaerae bacterium | reverse complement strand
ACGTCGAAGTCGCCGTCGCCGTCCATCTCCAGGCAGACGTGACTGCCGGAAAACGTGATGTCTGGACCGAGGTAACAGAACTGAAAGACATTGAAATCGCTGCTGTCCACATCGCCGTCTTCGTCAAAATCGAACGGAAGGGCTTCGGCGTTGATCAGAAAATCCATCACGCGCTGCATGATGGCCGCCCGCATCGCGGAGTTGCTGATCGTCTCAAACGGAAACCCGAACGTCACGACGTTGTGCGCCGCGCCGGCGTACTGCACGCCCGCGACGCCGCCCAGGCCGCCGACATAGTCAAGGCACGCGACCGCATTCGAACCCGCCAGCAGGCCATCGGGCGAGCGAACGTCGTAGGCCGCTCCGTTGGCCGTATCAAAATCGAAAGTCGCTATGTCGCTCAGGATGCCCCCGGCGGAACCCGCAGCCTGCAAGGTCGACGCATCATCACTCGAAAAGCCGATATGCAGCGCATCCTGGGCGAACGTCGCCCCCCCGCCCTGATTGATCAGATCGTAGGCAATGTTGGACCCACTCACGAAAAGCGCCCCACCGCCGGCCAGGTAGTTATTGACGCGAGTCTGCTCAGACGCGTCGAATGTCGCGTCATCGACGTGCTCATTACCCAGCATCCACACGACCACTTCGTACGCGCTCAGATCGACCTGTTGGTTCGCGACTGCTTCGTTCGAGGTCGAGGCAAAGCCGAAATCATTGGCGGCCAGCGCCTCGGCATGTTCCACGATGTAGTTGAATGCGTTGCTGCGGCGCCATTGCTGTCGCTCAATGGATTGGCCCGCATAGGCCGGAGGCTGAGAAAAGGTTTGTATCGGGTTCAACATCCGCTGAAGTCGATCGAAGCCCGCGACCACGAGAACGCTGGCGAGGCCGGCGTCCGGACGACGAACTGCGAGCACCTCGGTCGGCATGGATTCGCCGCCAGCATTCGTGGCAGCCACTCGAAAGAACCGAGTTTCGCCTGTTGGCACTCCGGATAAGGTCGTGGATGTCACATTTCCGAGCACGATCGGATTGCCGAACCCGAATCCGTTACTCGACTGGTAGACAACGTAGCCCGTGGCGGCATCGCCGAGCGCGCCGTCAGAAAATGGCGGATTCCACGAGATCCGCACATCACCGCCGCCGAGGTCCTCGACGCGCGCATCCTGAGGCGTGTCCGGCAGGAACGACAACGGTACCTGACTGCCCGGAAGCGTGTTCAGGAATCGCACGATGCCCTGCACGCAGGCGCGAGCCATCGCTCGTCGCACGCGCGCGTCACGCAACAGTTCGGCATCCTGCTGATTGTCGTGAAACGCCAGCTCAACCAACGTCGCATCGAACTCGTTGCTGTTGTTGCTGGTGCTGATGGCGCCGAATGATCCAGTCAATGTGGCGCTGGAGCGATCGACCCAGGCGTGCTCGAACTCACCGTCGATCAGCGACAGGTCGGCATCAATTTCGTTCGAGAGCATCGTTGCAAACGTACCCTGATTCGTTGTGGATCCAGTGCTTGTAATCAGGCAGAGTTGCCCTCGCGCCGATCCGTTGAACGCGTTGGTGTGAAATTCAATGTGCACGCGTTTCCAGCGGTCGACCTGCACGCCGCCGGCCGGCACCTGGTTCATTTCGCGAGCGATGCGTGCCCCGGTTCCGACATTGTCACTGAGATCATCCAGACCACTCACATCCCAGATGCCTGAATCGAAATTCACGGCATTGTTGCCGAGCTGACTTTCGGCCCAGTAGCGCTGTGATTCCTCGTCGCGCGGAAAACCACTGATCACCCCCGGCCCGGGGCGGGAAACATCGCCTTGACCGCCGCCAAACCGAATTGCGTCGGCGATGGCGATGCCGGAATCCGGCGACTGATTCGTGATTTCAACATAGTTGGCTGATCCGGCTTCCAGGAAATACTCTCCCAGCCAGACCCATCCGTTGCCGACCTCGCGATGGTCGACCACGATTTCGCTGATCCCCCCGCTGTGCGATACGCGATAAGTCTGGCGAACGCGATTCGTACCGGCGATCGTGAACGCGTACACGGGATAGAAATCGCTCGTCGGGATACTCGGCGTGAACCGTGCCGTGGCGCCTTCCGTTCCTGCGGCGGTCGAGAATCGATACGGCACACCTGACAGCGTCGCCCCGTTTTCGTAGTACTTCGTGCCGCTGCTGTCGGACCACGCGCCCGTGTAGGTCACGCCGGGATCATCGTTGTCCAGGATGACCTCGATCGGTTGCCAGCCCGCCGGCCGCATTGGGACCACGGTCGCACCGGCATTGTGTGCGAAGTGGATGAAATAGTTGAGCTGGTCAAGGTTTCCGTAGTCCTCGACCATCTCTTGTGTAAGCGTGCGTTGCAGTGCCCACGCGCTGCTGCCGGCCGTCCAGCCGTGCCCGGCGGAAACATAGACGACAACGCCACTCAGGGCCCCTGCCGGCTGGCGCAACGACGTGGTCGATCCCCTCGGTGATCCAGCAGGTTCAGGCCCATTTGATGATGTGTCCGGCGCCACAGAAACCGCTGTATCCGGCGTCGGCCACTCAGTGGGTGACGGAGCGCTTGGGACGAATTGAGCCAGCGAGTCGTAGGAATCATTCACCCCGCGTCGAGCTTGGATGATCACACCACCAAAGGCGCTGTCTCCCAGATACGGCATCGCCAGCGCGCGACTGATCGCGCTCATGTCGATGGAGGAAAGGACCCACTCCCCGTCTGTTCCGGCGAGCGTCAGATCGATTTCCAGCAGCGCCCCGTTCCATATTGAACGATCCACGATACTGCCTGGTGGAAGTAGCGGCGCACCGGACGCACGTGGTGTTGTGCCGGCCGCGTTGACGATCATCTGGGCGATTGAGCGGCAGCGCGAGTCGCCAACTTTCCCCGCGGGTGCTTTGGCGGCTTGATACAGCGCGTGCTCCAGCTTCGAGTCGCCCTGATGAGCCTTCGCGCTGAGTGTTATCACAAGAGATGTGGTTAGAGCCACAATCAAGCCGATTGATCGGTTCCGCATGCCTGCTCCAATGGTGTTTGGTTCGGATGTCATCCTAATCCGGCGTTTGGCTGCAATTCAAGTGCAAGCCGACCGGGGAAAGGAGCTATCGCGCGTCGTGATCGGGTGCAGTTCGTGCTGCAAAGTCGCACATTCGCCGAGCCGATAACAACCGAAAGAAAGGAGTCGCCAACCGGCAGGCCCCCCGCGGCGTGCGACAAATTCAATTATTGCCATCCACCGGACCAGGCGTTGTTTTCGGCTGGCGGGTTGACCTTGGCGGGACTCCGCGTGCCCGGAAACCCGTACAGCAATGTGAAGCCGGCGCCGACGACGTATTTCTTTGACCGCACTTTTTCCGCATGGCCATCGAAGTAGATCGTGTTCGTTGTTCCATCCTGTCGGCGGTCGCTCGCATTGTGGGACCGGGCGTCGCGATCCGACGTATATCTGTAACTTTCCAATCCCGAGTTGCCGTGTGGCGGGACGAAGGGAAGCGCCAGACCGGTGAATTCGACCTGATACGTTCCTTCCTGCGCCAACTCGGGAATGCTCGAATTGCGCGCTTCGCGATACCAGGCGTCCGCCATCATCCACTCATCGCCCGGTTGTCGAACCCTCGTGATCGGCTGAGGGGGATTCGCCTTTTCGAGTGCGATGCCGGCAGGGTCGCCCGCATTCTGCGAACTGTATCCAAAGTAATGTGGGGGATTCGTCGCGCGCGTATTGGGAAACGTGTCGGGCCCGTAGTTGTTGAGGGCGTAGTAGGTTGGATAGACGTGATGACCGATGGCGTTTCCGGAGTTTGCGAAGTTCGACGGGGGGTTATTTCCAACGGCTGACGGGCAGATCGAAACCTGGTCCGCCACGCTGTTGCTGGCCTCCGATAAATCGTTCATCGAAGTCCGCAGTTTGTAGGTCAGAAATCGGTTTTGAAACCACTCGGCAGATGCCTGCGAAAGCGGATGGTCCGGATTGTTCATAAGGGCGTCGAGGCCCTGATCGAGGTAGACCGCCGGATGCAGCGGTCCCGGCAGCGTATCGTTGACGCTGGAAACAGTGTAGGAAATGACGCCTTGGCCGAGGCTGCGCAGGTTGCTCAAGCACTTGACGGATCGCCCCTCTTTGCGGGCGCCGCTCAACGCCGGCAGCAGTACCGCGAGCAGCAACGAGATGATTGCAATGACGACAAGCAACTCGATCAGAGTGAATCCCGGGGATGTGCGATGAGGAGTGAGTTTCATCGGCTTCTCCATGAGTGTGGGCATTGATACACGCACGACCGGTTTCCGGCCGCCCAGCAGTTTGGCTTTGACGCGAAAGAACCAAGAAAACCATGAGCGGTGTCAGTCACGGCAACCCCCGTCCGCAAGAGAAATCCCAGCATAAAGCTACTAGCCGTCGGCGCAACCGTCAATCGGAATCCAGGGCAGGATTTTCCGTTGGGCGGGATGGAAAACTGCACGCCAACTGGTTGTTCTTGGTGCATCATATCCCTTAGGCACCCAGCAACAGCATGACGAATCCGGCAATATCGCCGCCGTTCGCAAACGAGTCCTGATTGACATCAGCTCGGCTGACATCGCAACTGGGAAACGGATCGCCGTCATGGTCCTCGTCATAGACAGCGGGCTCGATGAGCGCCTGGACGAAGTGCTGAATATCGTTCGTGTCGACGATGCTGTCGCAATTCAAGTCGCCAAGGATGGGCCCCGTTGAGACTGTAATCTGGAAGCTGGCCGGCGCGAGGACTGTGTCGGCGGGGCTGACGGGCGACGGCATTCCGGGCGGATTGATGGCGTCCAACGTGTTGGCCAGCGCGTCGGCCAGAAGATACGTGTAGGTCCCGTTCGTGCTTGGCGCTGTAAACGAGCCCTGGGCGATCAGGACAGGGCCGGTGAGACCGACGTCGGCTTCAATATCCAGGTCGAGCCCGATGGCCGCCCCGCTCGCGCCCGTGCTGTTCTGAGCGCCGCCGATCTGGCGAAGGTCAAAGGCGCCGGGCGTACCACGTTGAACGCCGATGTACCCCGTGGATTCGCCGCCTTCTCCGGGGTTGCAGATACCGCCCGGCCGACTGTAGCCGTCAAGGCCAACAGGGACGCCATTCGCCGGCGGAATGTCAATCAATTCAGGATTCGCCTGGTCCTGCACGAGATCCACAGCAAAAAGCGCCAGACCCGCGCTTCCTCCGCTGGTGATTTCAGCGCTGATACTCCAGTTGACGACCTGTCCGGGCGAAACCGCGCCGGCTTCCGGAGAAGCGATCGAAAACACGACCGTTTCCGCGTTTGCGGCGAGAGTAAACGGGATCACCAGGAGTGCTGCCGCAAGACCATTCCGCAATCGCATCTAAATCGCCTCCCGGGCGTAGGTTAGGTGATACTTAGAACCTAGGGGACTAATTATACGCCGAATCGATCAAGCATCGCAACGATTCGTGGCAAATCCACGCAAATCCACTTCCTGAAAGCGGTTTCGTTGCAAGCGAACTTGCTTTTTTGGCACCGGAGCCGAATCAATACGCACGCCGCGGATAGTTTCGGTCGCTCCTCGAGGTTGTCAGCGACGCGGATGATAGTAGCGACGTTGATTGTTTTCGAAGTGGCTGCTTCTGACGCCTATCGCACGCTGATCTTGAATAGCGGGTTCAACACAGAATTCTTGTTCATGTTCTGGAACTGGAGTTCAACGGAGTGATCCCCAGACAAGATGTCGTCCGGCAGATCGACGGTCAGCAGATAGCGTTGACCGTCGTCCTTGAAGCGGTGCGGGAGGGCGCGACCATCAACGTGCACGGCAATCGTGTTTGCGATAATCATGTTTCGCTCGTGTCCCCATGCCTTCCGGCATCGCAGACCGTCGTCGAGCTCGAAGGCGAGCACAAGCCGAGATACGGAGGCGGACAAGGTATTCTCGGAGTCGATCCAATCCCCGCGATCGACGGCATGATCGTGGCGGCGGACGAATACTCCGTCGGCCGGCTCAACGATCACGGCGCGTGGCAGACCGGCCGCCACATACTTCGCAAGCCCGATGAAAAGCCCATGCGCCTCGCGCAGGTTGTACTCCGGTTGACGCAGCCGCTGCTCTTCTTCGGGATTCGTGAAGAACGAACTCTCGCACAGCGCGGCGGTGACCGTCGCGCTTCGAAGTACGGCGAATCCCGTCTTGCGCATGAGCAAGTCGCTCTTCAGCGGAACATCAGTGATTCGCGGCAGCGCCAGTGCGTCATAAAGGCCATCGCACAGGAATCTCGCCAGATCGAGGTTGCCGGGCCGATATCCCACTTCACCGTGATACCAGACCGTCGTGTAGTTCACTTCGGGCTTGCCGTCGATGGCATTGTGGTGCAGCGAGACGAACAGGTCCGCGCCCCAATTCCCGGCGATTTCAGCACGCTGCTCGTAGCTCAGAAACACATCGTCGTCCCGCGTCAATTTCACGTCCGCGCCGCTGGCGACCAGGAAATCCCGCAGATATTGCGCGACGCGGAGGTTCATCTCCGCCTCGCGCACGCCCGTCGGTCCGCGCTTGAATCCCCGTTGGTCCGCGTCGCCGCCGTGCCCCGGATTGAGGCAGATCTTCACGCCCTTGTGAAACTTCGCTTAAGGCGGATCCGGGTTTTCGGCCGTACCCAAGCGACTCACCGCGTAGTCGTCCGGCGCTTCAACCAGCGTGTTGACCGAGATCATTGGATCCGTCGCGACCTGTGAACCGGGGGATTGGCAGCCGACCAGGGCAAGACATGTGGCGCCGAGAATCAGAAGTTGATGAGTCGTTCTCATATCAATCGTCCTTGTCCAATGGCTTGATACATGCACCATCGCGTCTGTGATTCGCTGCGAATCGGGAATTGCATCTCAATCACGACTCTGGGACACTACCCGCATCAATGGGATATTTACAATTGACGGGGGCCAGATCCGGAGACGCGGAATGCAAAAAATCTGTCTTGCAAGTCTTGGTTTGTTCACGATCTTCTTTACGGGATGCGCAATTGGTCCGCGTGTCACAGAACCCATGCGAGCCGTCTGGGTCACGCGTTGGGACTACAAGGAGGCCGACGACATCACGCGAATCATGGACAACTGCGCCGACGCGGGCTTCAACACCGTACTCTTCCAGGTCCGCGGCAATGGCACTGTTTTCTACGATTCGCCGCACGAGCCGTGGGCCGAGGAATTCGACTTCAAGTCACCGGGCTATGACCCGCTTCAAAAGGCATGCCACGAGGCCCGTCGTCGCGGACTCGATCTGCATGCCTGGGTCAATGTCATGCCCGCATGGCGCGGTCCCAAGGAGCCCGCAGCCAAGAACCAACTTTACCATACGCATCCCGAATGGTTCTGGTACGACAAGGACGGCAATCGACAACCGCTGAATCACACAGTCGGCAACAAGCAGCGCGGTTGGTACGTGAGCCTGAACCCGTGTCTGCCGGAAGTACGCGATTACCTCGCTGAACTCTTCGCCGACATCGCTGCGCGCTATGAGATTCAGGGATTGCACATGGACTACATCCGGTTCCCCCGCGAACCGGTCGTGTCCGGTGAAGTGATTCCCGACTATCCGCGCGACGAACGTACGCTCGCGCTTTACAAGGCCGACACCGACTTCGCTCCTGACGATGACGAGAACGCCTGGACCGAGTGGCGAATCGAGCAGGTAAACAAGCTCGTAAAAGAGATTCACGGGAAGCTGCGTCGCGCCCGCCCCGCCGCTGTCTTGACTGCCGCAGTCGGCAGCGAACCCGATCGCGCAACGAAGAGTTACTTTCAGGATGCGCGGACCTGGATGGATCGGGGCATCATCGACGCCGTCGTTCTGATGAACTACACGAGCGATCCGACGGTTTTCGAACAGCGAATCGATCCGTGGTTGGCGCACGAATCAACTGTCCCCATCGTTCCGGGGTTCTGGTTCGGGAGCCAACCCGGCAAGACGCAGGAGCAGGCCGCAGAGATCGTCCGGCGGCAGATGGAGATCGCGAACGAGAAAACGGGGAACTTCTGTGCATTTGCCTATTCCTCGATGTTCGAATCACCGAACCCCGAGCCGGGGCAGCAAGGCGACGGAAAACGCAGCGTGCAGCGCGTGCGGCGCGAGGTGTTGATTCCGTATATGACCCAATTGGCGGAAGCGAATCGCTAAGTACGTAACTGGAATCGTTCATCGTGTGGAACCGGCCAATAGCCGGTTCATTACGGGCGATGGGCGTGAGGCGGATTCAATGAATCAACCTGCCTATTGACTCAGTATCGATTCTCATCCATCGATGCGTCCGCCCGCGTCGCGTGTACGACGGCGCCAATCGCGGGCGCGGCGCGTAGTTCTGACGCGACCAGAAACCCGGGGCGCAGCCCGTCGCTCGATAGGCATGCAGCAGCAAGATCAGGCGACGCTGCCCCGGCCTGACGCCGGATCATGTGCACCAGGGTCGACTCCACATGGCTCGCAAAGACAGGCTGAAATCGTTGCTCCGCGAATATCCGCCCCATCCGCTGACCGAGAACGACGCGATCGAGTTGACACGACGGCCACGACAATGCATTCGCCGATGAATCGTCCGAATCACAAAACGGTCCGCGCTGCAATGTGACCAGGCGTTCGAATATCAAATGTGACAGCAGCGTGGCAACAGTCCGCATCCAGCTTGCGGCGATCGGATTGCCGTCCAGCGCATCGGATTCCGGAAACCCCGCCCCTTGTCCGTCGTCCGAACAACAAAGCGCCGCGTAAACTCGATTCATCGACGCAGCCGAAATGAGTTTCTCGTATGTCGGCCCCATCGGGCTCGCCAATTCCCAGGCCCGCTGCATTCCGCACTCAAGACCGGACATGGGTACGATCTTGCCGGCAAGCTTCAGACACTCCGCGAGCCCTGTGCCGCCGCCGATGTAATAGGCGTTCCCTACTTCGCGAAACTTTCCTTCGGCGGCGAATTCTTCCCCCAGTCCGCTGTAGGCGCCGTCGTCGCCGATGCGACGAATCAGTGCGTCGAGCCTGACGCCGGCAGTCTTGAACCGTTCGTGCAGACAATCAAGGAAATCGGGCATGCGCGGACCGTTGTTCATCATAAGAATGCCGCGCTCGTCTCGGCACTTGATGCCGGGCATTCCGATGCCAACGCGAACCGAGGACGCCCGCGTCAATTCGGCGACTCGCGCGATCACGGTCGCCGCGGTCTCAATCCACGCCTCCGCCTGCTGAGTTTCAAGGTCCCCTATGCGGAGATTGCCGCCATCCAACTCGGCCCTTTGCCGTTCTGGACTGACCGGCGTAAAGCCGGGAACGCGCGGATAGTCCATTTCCGCGCTGGCGACGCCCAGCGCGTAGGTAAAGCCGCCTGATTCGTTCGTCCGTCGAACCTCGTGGCAACGTATTCCGGTCGCGCCGCCGTCAACACCAAGCAACACTGGATCATTCGAAGACATGTGGGAATTGTGAGCGAAAGCCCGCCGATTGGGAATCTGCTATCTCTGCCTCACGGATTTCCGCGCGGGGCGTGTTTCATTTCGATCATCCGGACGAACGGAGACAATCGTAGCGGACAAACGCCTCGATTGCCTGATACTCCTGAAGTCCGAGCTTATCGTAGATCTCCGCAGTACTGCGATTCCGATCCTCCGCCCGCTGCCAGAATTCGCGCACGTCGTTCGGGCCCGGGAACAGGGCCCTGTCTTTCTGGGACTGATGCTTGAATATGGCGATTCGCTTGCGCTCGACTTCATCCGGGCTCAGGGGAACCGCCATGTCGATCTCGTGCGGTTCCCATTCCTGCCAGGCACCTCGATAATGCCAGAGCGTGCATTCGCGCATCCACGGCGAGTCGGACAAGGCGGCAATTGCCCGATTGATCGCATCCAGGCAGACGCGATGTGTTCCGTGAGGATCGGAGAGATCGCCGGCCGCATAGATCTGATGCGGCTTGATCTCTTGCAACAGCCCCGACACGATCTGGATGTCCGTGTCGCCCAGTCGATCTTTTCGCACGCGCCCCGTCTCGTAAAAAGGCATGTCGAGAAAGTGAATGCACTCGGGGCGCACGCCGGCGTACTCGGCCCCGGCACGCGCTTCGGTTCGTCGGATCAGTCCCTTGATTCGCTGGAGTTCGGGGCTGTCGATATCGCCCGGTTGTTTCTTGCCGAGAAATCGCGTGAGGGCTTCCCGAATCCTGGCGACTTCCTGCTCGCTGATCAGCGAAAAGGCGTCGCAGAATTCGGTCACGAACTCGGCGTGACGAACGGCCTCTGCATCCCAGACTGCAATGTTGCCGGACGTCTGATAGGCGACATGCACTTCGTGTCCCTGTTCGCAAAGTCGAATCAACGTCCCGCCCATCGAGATCACGTCATCATCCGGATGCGGACTGAAGACGACAACGCGCTTGGGAAACGGACCGTTGGAAACGCCGTCGCCCCTGTCAGCCGGCTTGCCGCCGGGCCAACCTGTTACGGATCGTTGCAGCGTCTTGAACACTTCGATGTTGATGTCATAGGCGCTGCCGCGCACAGAAATCAGCTCCTGCAGCCCATGTTCGTTGTAGTCCTCCTCAACCAGCATCAGGATGGGCTTCTGGACTCTTTTCGCCAGCCATATCACGGCGCGGCGCGTCGTGCGGGCGTCCCAGCTTTCGCCGAACCTTTCAATCGGCCCGAGGAGCCACGGCGTATTGACTGGCGTCAGACAACCGGCCGCGGGACGATCCAGGACGACTTCACAGTTGGGATGCTCCTGCAGGAAACTGGCCGCAACCGTTCGCGTCATCTCCTCTTCCACGGCCCGATGAATGATCGACGCCTTCCCCTCTCCAAACGCCATGAGCACGATGCGACGGGCGTCCAGGATGGTGCCGACGCCCATTGTGATCGCACGTCGCGGCACATTTCGTTCGCCGAAAAAGTCGCTGGCCGCGTCGAGCCGCGTGACGCGATCGAGCGTGATCAATCGCGTCCGGCTGGACCTTGGCGAACCCGGTTCGTTGAAACCGATGTGGCCCGTGCGACCCACGCCGAGAATCTGAAAGTCAATTCCGCCGGCGTCACGCATCTTCTCTTCGTAGTCGCGACAGAATTCCGCAATCATCTCCTGTTCAATCGTTCCGTCAGGAATGTGCACGTTCGCCCGGTCGATATCAATGTGATCAAAGAGCGATTCCGCCATGAATCGGTGATAACTCTGGAGCGCGACCGGGTCCATTGGCCAGTATTCATCGAGATTGAACGTCACGACATTCCTGAAGGAAAGCCCCTCTTCGCGATGCATGCGGACGAGTTCGTCGTAGAGTCCCTGCGGCGTCGAGCCGGTTGCCAGTCCCAACACCGCCATCTCGCCCGAACCCGCCCGGGACCGGATCAACGTCGCGATCTCGCACGCGACGGCGCGATTGGCATTCATACTGGAATCAAAAACCGAAACCGGCGTGCCGCGCGATTCGACCAGCAGACCGAACGGATGTGCATCGAACTTCTAGGGTTTCTGGGTCATGAATCTCGATCCAATCGATCAAAGTACCTGGCAGGATGTTCATTCAAGTCACTCATGCGATTCTACAACCGACGAATGACAAGCGACACAGGCTCGAATCCCTGAAAGCCGAATCAAATCGCCGGCTTCCGAGCGGCCATCGGCGATTCGATGCCGGAATTTCTCAAACTACTCCGGAGATGACTCGTTGAATCATGCACGCTGTCGCGCCTGCATGATGACGAATCGAAAGCTCGGGAAATGATCGATTCGACGATGTGGCCTCGCCTTGTTACACCCGCCGGCGCAGCCAAAGTCGCAATCGCGTAGAGATCGACATGCACGGTGGACCACATTGAACTGCGGTACATCCCTGCGCCGGCTGCGCGGGACATCGGCAATTGGGCTTGGCATCGCTGTCGAGTTCGCAGCGCAAGCCCGATCGAGGTGCTCATCGGTCACTTTCAGATTGACGAACAACTGCGGCTTGCAGCGGATCGTCGCAATGTCGGCCTTACTCACGGCGCGTCGGCGCGCACATCATCGGCAGCGAGACTCGCTTCCCCGGCGTCGATGCCGTCGGAAATGCTCAGGTTCGGATCGGCGGCCGAGAGGGATTCCAGGCGTTCGACGACGGCGAGCGGATCCGTCAACTCGAAGGCGTCCGTCGCCTCCAGGATGTGTGCGAGCGACTCGTTGACGGACTCAATCGTCGGCTCATCGAGCAGGCCTGCAATACGTTCGGTTGCCTGAGCCACGCGAACGAGCGAAAACGCGAGGCTGTCGTCCTCGTTTCGATAGGCACTGACCTGGTCCACGACGATTCGCCAGACGGACTCCATCACTTCCTCATTGCCGATCTTGTTTGCTGACCGGGCCGTCGGACCAATCGCTTGTGGAACGTCCATGATGGGAATATCCGCAACGTCGGCAATCTCAACCAAACTGACTGCCATCTTTCCGTCACTCATAATCTCCGTTTCAGGAAAGCTCGCATCGATCGCCAGTGCCGTCTCAACAAGATCACCGAGTGCCGCCGAAAGATCGCGCACAGCCGCCGAGAATCGACCCGTCACATCGACGGCACTTCCGAGATCGACGTCGGGAAGTTCAGCAAGCATGCGAATTGACGCGCGACGCTCGCGAAATTCGGCTTCCGCTGCCTCCGGCAGGACGCCGGTCAGAATCCCGGTATCTTGCGGATTCTCAACATCGGTGACGGCGTCCAGTGTCATCATGTCTGCGTCGAGTATTTCCTCGGTTGTTGCATCCGGATCGACATCGCGAAGTTCATCCGGCGAAGGAGGATCGTCCAGAAACAGCGAATCCAGTTCGTCGCCAAACCCGTCGGCCTCCCAGCTGGTGGCGGCGTCCGGGTACGTTTCCTCGTTTCTTCTCATGATCAGTAGGTCGTACAACGTCAGATTCTGGCCGGTCTCGGAGGGATCGCCGTCGACTTTCTTCTTACCCTTGTCGTCACATTCGTCCTCCATCGCATCCGCCGCGTTGGAATCGTCGCCGTCGCCCGGACCCTGCCCGGCGGTCCCGGCCGATCCGGCGTCATTCGTGTCAGAATTGCAGCCCTCGCCGCACGCCTCGGGATCGTTAAACAGATCGACGGGACCACAATCGGCTCCGTCGAGTTCCGGGAATTTCAACTTTCCATCCCCGTCTGCATCCGGATCACGGCCGTTGTAGAGCAAGTCGCCGTCCATGTCCGGGTCCCAGCGATTGCGAAGAAAGTCGCCGTCGATATCGACATCGTCCTCATTGGCGACGCCGTCGTCGTCGACATCGTCGTCCTCGCTGTTGGGCAGGCCGTCGCCGTCGACGTCGAGATCGAATCCGTTGGGAATACCGTCGCCGTCGATGTCATCGTCGTTCATGTTCGGGATGCCGTCGCCGTCGTTGTCGCGCGGCGCATCGGCAAACAGGATTGCGATCAGTGCATCGATGCAGATCCGGCTGCCGTCAACGCGATAGACGTAGCGAGGGCAGTCGTCGGTCAACTGTTCGTCGGCGGCGTTCGCCGCGTCCGCG
>JAJDEC010000177.1 GCA_029259995.1 Phycisphaerae bacterium | reverse complement strand
TTGGATTGCGCCGACGCTCGTGAGGGCGGCGGATCGATCTGAAACTGAAGCGTGATGGACTTCTGGCATCGCAGGCATGTGCATGGCAGGCGCCAGGTGCTGTCGTCGTGCGTGAGGTCTTCGATGGGAGACAGCATGCCGCGGCGGCAGCGCAGGCACGCCGTGACTTTGGCGTAGAGATATGCCTCTGCGACGCTGTGGGCCTCGACGATCGGCGGATCATTCGCCATGCGAATCAGTGTATCGAGTTTTCTGTGATGCGTGGGCCGCGTTGACGAATGTGCGCTCGTCGGATTACCAGTCTTCGTCGTCTGAATCGTCGTCGGTGCCTGACTTCTCGTCCTCCCCGTCGGCGCCCTTGTCATCCGCATTGTCCGACGAGGCCGAGTCCTCCGATGCGGCCTTCGCCTTCTTTCCGCCGAGAACGTTGACGAGCGAGCCCCACATGGACTTTTCTTTCGGCTCGCTCGTGGCAGGTGCATTCGTCGTGGATTCGGATTTACCGCTCGTCGTTTTTTCGGATTCGGACGCCCGTTTTTCTTCGAGCTTTGCGCGGAACGTCGACAGCGGTTCGGTCGAGAAGGACCGCTCGGGAACGAGTTTGACCTCCGCCTGGTCAACGACGTATATGTATTCCGGCGCGGATTCCCGGATCGGCATCATGCCGCCTTTGGCGACGGCCGCCGAGGGCGTTTCCGGCGAGGCTTTGCAGCCGGTCATGACAATCGTCATACAAAGCGCTATCGCGCTAGAGAACATGCGAGACATTTCGGCGATCCCCTTTTGTGGGTAGGTCTTGGCGCGAACCAGCGTGACCGCGCCTGCCAGACGGCTACCTAAGTGTATACAGGGCCGAAAACAGGGTCAATTTAGCGTGCGCGCCGAAATGCGTGATTCGAACCTTTATGGGGCGTCGCCGTCTTCGAGGCTGGCCAATGCCGCGGCGATGGTAATCGTCGGCTCGCCGTCCCGGATCATTTCAAGGATACGACTTGCCAGCGGTTCATTGTGAAACTCGCAGTGCCCGTCAACAAATGCGAAGCTCGCGCCTGCGGACGTCGGGCCATTCTGGATGTTCTTTTCGGCGAGGATTATCTCCTGGGGGCCTGATTTCGAGGACAAGCCCGTCCGATACACGACGTGACTGTACTCTGCGATTTCATCGATAGACTCGGGGCATTCGCTCGTGAATGGGTTTTCCAGCATCCCGAGCGACATGGAATCCGGCTGCTCTTTGACGAGTTGTTCCAGCGAATCCGGAAAGTTTCCATCGTGCGCGCTCGCGTAGGCGTGAAGTGCCATGGCGATACCGCGCTGATGGGACATGGCGATGGTCGTCTGTGCCTGGAATCGGGCTTCGGCGACAAACTCCAGCAATGTCCGGCTGACGCCGACCATGAGTTGATCGCTCATTTCGGCCGAAGACTTGTCGTCGGCGTCGCGTTTTCCGCCGAGTTCCCACTGGAATTTCAGTTTCACGAATCGATCGTGATTCGAGATTGACGCGCCAACGTATCCATCCTGGAGGAGCGGTGCGAAACGCGGACCGGCGAGAACGGGGAGCATCGGGGCCTGCCGGCACAACAGGCCGACATCGGTGAGGAGCATCCATTGATTCGAGGCCCCGAGTTCCCGCGTTCCTCTCTCTACAACATGACGGGATGATTGCGAGGCGCCCGTCTTGAAACGGCGAACGACGTTGCGGACTGTTGCGAAGGCATCGCCAAAGATGAGTCGATTGTCGGCGACGCACCAGGCGACGGATGTGGGTTGCGGCGCGCTGTGTATCGTGACGCCCTCTGTTGTCCGGGATTCGAATTCGAGTTCGAAGTGTTCCGTGAGCTTCACGCAGGCGGATTCGAGGGTTGCCGGGTTCTTGACGGGCGCGACGAGCGACCAGGCGATGGGCGGTTGCTGCGACAGGTCCGGGCGCAGGGCGATGATGATCTCGTCGTGGATCTGGCCGAGGATCTGCGCGTTGAAATCGATGCCCGCCTTCGCGTTGAAAGCGGCCAGGTCTTCGCGATATTCCGTCGAGATCGTTTCGTCGAAGTTGTCCGTGATTTCGTAGATCGCATCGGGCAACGATGTGAGGGATGAAAGGCCGATGCGCAGAAGCACGGGGAACTCGCCCGCGAGGGGTTTGACGAGTGCGGATTCCGTGTTGCCCCGATTGAACCACTTCGCGATGCCCTTGCATTCCTCCGCGAGCAGGGCGGTGGCGCCGGCTTCGATGTTGTTCCCTTTCAATCGAATGAAGCCGCCGATCGCGATGAGATCGTCGGGCGCGAGTATCTGCCGGACCAGTTCCCCGGTTGACCGCGGCTTGGGGGATTCCAGTTCCTTGAACAATGGCTTCGGATTGAACAGCACGCGGACGATCGCATCCTTCGGCAGTTCGCGGAGCACTTTGCGGACGCCGGGTGTGTCGGCGAATGACTTGTCCGAATCGGTCGATGTCGCGGCGGCCCGGGCGAGATCGGGGCGATCGGCGAGATAGGCGACACGCCCGCGCACGGCGATGTACGCGATCGTCTCGTTTTCCTTCCTCGGATTGATGATCCGCATAGCGCCGCCGTCGCCGTCGAGCCGGAGCGCGTTGAAGCGATCTCGCGTTCCCATGGTTCGCATGACGGGCAGCAGTTTCTTGACGACCCAGTCTCGAAAGTCGAAACCGGGTTTGGAAATGTCCATCGCGACGACGATGCCGTCGTCCTTGTCTCGACGTGGATTCGGTACATGACCCACGACGATCGGGCCGGGGATGGACTGGATGAGCTTCGTGAGGCGATCTGCCTTCTCATCGTCGTTCGCCCAAGCGTCGGCGGCGGCTTCGATCAGCTGTTCGATCATGCTGTCGCCGCGGAGGTTCACGAAGACGGCGACGCCCGTGTCGGGCGGCATCGCCTGCAGCAGATCCGCGTGCTTCTGTCTGGGCGGTTCGATCGGCGTGCTTTCGTCGGACGGCCCCGACGAGATTGCGAGCATCAGCAGTGCGAGGGCTGGGGCGAACATGAATCAGTCGGCTCCGTTCGAGTTGTCTGCGGCCGCCGCTTTCTGGCTGGCCGTCGGCAGGCGATCGAGTCGCTTTTTCAATTCGTCAAACAGGTTATTCAGTGGCCCCATCTTGTTCTCCGCCGTTTCCATGTCACCTCGATCGATCAGTTCCTTGATCCTGGCGCCTTGCGCGCGTTCGAAGATCGTCGCCTTCGCTTCGACATCCCGGAGGATGGACTCGGCGCTGTTTCGTTGAGCCGCGTCGAAGTCGTATCGTTCGATGAAGTCCATGGCGTATCGGCGCCACATCGATGCACGTGGTGTGAGAATTGCGGGTGTCCGTCGCTTCTTGCGGAGCTCCGACGCACTGTCGCGCGTCACAGCTTCGAGCCCGACGAGTTCTCCGGACGCCAATGGTTCGGGCCGATAGTCGAAGTCATAACCCGTGAGCGGATCGGCGTTGATTCGGCGGACGTAATTCGGCGACAGGGCGTCGAGTGTCGGCGGCAGCCGACCGTTGTCTTTCCTGTAGGCCTCCGTCGCGACACGGAGTTTGGCGCGCTCGAAGTTGCTTTCACTGCGAAGCGTTGCTTCATAGACAGCGGCGAGCGACGGAATCGTGGCGTAGTTGACAATGTCCCATGGCGGAATCGCTTCGAGAAGTTTGTCTTCTTCGAGGATCGTGCCAGGTCTTCCGTCCTTGTGCTTGCGCGTGCCTTCTCGAATACGTTCGTAGTACGTATTGAGATGGCGCTTGACGGCCCGATCGGGCAGATAGATGCGACGCAGCGCGACCGCGAGGTTTTT
>JAJDEC010000176.1 GCA_029259995.1 Phycisphaerae bacterium | reverse complement strand
CCTTGATATGAGCCGCGCCGTCCTGGTCGGCGACCTGAATCTCGACGGCCTGGTCGATGGTCGGGACATCGGCCCGTTCATGCTTGCGCTGACGGATCGCGTCGCTTACGACGCCCAATATCCGTCGGCCGACGCCGTTGCACGGGGTGACGCTAACGACGATGGCGCCTTCAATCCGGCCGACATTGAAGCGCTGGTGGCACTGCTCGTCGGACCGGGAACGACACCGTTGATGGGAGACATGAATTGCGACTCCCAATTGACAGTCGAAGACGCATTCGCATTTTGCCTGTCGCTGACGGATCCGGATGTGTACGTGGACACATTTGGCGTGAATCCGGCGGAACGAGGCGACATGAACGGCGATGGACTGTTGGATTCGGGTGATATTGCACAGTTTATCAAGGCGCTGATGGAGTCTTGAAAATGGGCGTGCAAGAGACAATTCAGTCTGGTATTATTGGGGCAATGCGTACTGGGGAAACACAAAGGTCTTGTGAATGAATAAAGACATGTGTCAACATACTACGCGCGATCGTGGATTCACCTTGATTGAGCTGCTCGTCACGATCAGCGTCATCGCGCTGCTGCTTGCGATTCTTGTGCCGGCCCTGAGCGCCGGCCGAGGCGCCGCGCAGGATATCGAATGCAAGGCGCGCATGCGCGGCGTGCTGACGGAATTCGCCATGTTCGCCGATCCGACGGCGGGTGTTCCGCAGGGCGACAGCGAGGCCCTCTGCGGCGACAAGTTCCGACTCGAAGATTTCCAGGAGCGCATGTACGGCGTGTCCGAATTCTGGTCCGGCGCCGATGAAGAGCGCCAATCCTTGTCGTCGTCCGAAGTATCACTGATGTGCCCCGCATCGACGGGCCCCCTCGAGCGCCGAAGTGGCATGCCATGCAGCGCGGGCGCGATCGGTCCGCAGGCCAATGTCAGTACGGGCTTCAACAAACGGCTGGAAGAGAAGTGGCTCTATCTGCCCGAGTTTGACAGGAACATTCGTCAACCGGTTTATCTCTCCTCGAAAGTTCTCTCGCAGCCCGACGTACCGCTTGTGTTCGACGTGGATGGCGCCGCCGCGACAATGGCCGGCGAAATGCCGTACTACGCCGCGCCGCCGATTTTTGCGGACAAGATCGTCGACATGTATGAGTCGGGGAATTTCTGGTTCCCGGGCAAACGGCATGGCGATCGGATGAACGTCGGCTTCGTCGGCGGTCATGTCCTCTCCTCGGCCGAGCCGACAACAGAGCCGTTCTGGCGATGGACTTACGTTCCGGAGTAATCCGGTTCCTTCCTATCGATTCTGACTAAGCAGGTACTGGGAATGATTCATCGTGTGGAACCGGCGAATAGCCGTTTCGCCACTGGCGAAACGTCAGTGCAACACTGAACGAATAATTCTGCGTTTCAACCCAGTCCCTTATGAGCGCCTGGTTGCGTCCAGACGCTCCGTGCGCCGCATTTCAGTTAGTCATTGACCGCAGCCTTTGATGGGCCCGTCACGATGCCACGTCGCTGCGATGGGCTCGAATCCGAGTGACGTCCGGATTAGAATCGACGCAAGCTGGATGCCTGCGCACCAGCGCCGGGCGCGAACGGATGCACTTTCTCAATCACGATACAGACAGGGCGATGGCCGATGAACCCTTCGAATGTCAGCACGACGGCGATTCCCGTAGCGAGTCCGGTGACTGAGCGCGAATTTCTGTCGCGCCGGAATCCGATTTATCCCGCGATGCTGTTCTTCATTCCCGGTGTGCTCATCCTCTTCGCCATGTTTGCTGCGATTCCGTTCCTGGCGCAGACGCCGACGCTTGCCTTCAAGCCGGGGCTGAATCCCGAATTCGCCGTCATGGTCATGTCGGGGCTTTTCGCGACGCATCTCATATTTCACGGTCTGTTCCAACTCCGCATGTCGAAACGCGTCGTGCTGAATGAAAGTGGTCTGCAGGCTGAGCAACCGCTCGGTAAACGGTTCATCCCATGGGATCAGATCCACACGATCGATCGCGGAAAGCTTGCAGCGCCCCTGTACGGCAAGTCGGTTCATGTGTTGAAGGTCCTGAATGCCGAAGGCCGCGAGCGGGCCGTCATCACGGACAACATCGAGGGCTTCGACGAACTGGCGGAGGCCGTCATTGCGCGTTCGAGCGCGCTCGCGGGTACTGCGACGTTTGATCCGCAGGCGTCCGATGAACGCCGCGTCACCAAAGACGCGCGGACGATCCGCAAGACGGCGTGGTTATTCCTGCTCTTCACGCTTGCAATGGGCGCCGCGTTTGGCTTCGGTCTCTACGAGGAGATCCACGCGCACCGGCTGACGTCGGAAGGCGTTCGGATCGAGGCGAAAGTGACACGCTCCTGGATGAACCAGGCGACGCCCAATATTGAGTACCTTTTCAAGGACGCCGAAGGGAAAACGCATTCGCGCGAGACGATGATGCATCGCGGGGCGGAGTTCAAGCTGGCCCAGGCGGATCGAACGATTCTCGTCGAGTATCTCGCGGACGCGCCGGAGTGGAATCGACCCGTTCGCGGGGAGGATCGATGGATGACATTCGGCGGCCCGATGCTGTTCCTGACGGGCTTTGGCGTCTTGATTTTCGGCTTCCTGACTTTAACTTCGATGCTGGGATACGACTTTGATATTGAAGACGGGGGGACAACGCTGATGCGCCACGGCCGCGTTGTGAAAGTCCTGAATCCGAAGCGCGGGGCCTGAGGCGGGGCGTGAGGGCAAGGAAACATCCAGCGATGCGCACAAATCTGATTGGTAAGAAACGCAATAAAACAACCACACGTGCTGTGAAGCGTGGGGCCGCGAAGGCATCGGGCAGGACAATCTCGAACGCCGCGGCGGTCGTCGCTGAACTCAGGCGAATCCGAACGAAGAAGTATCGAGATGGACTCGCTCGATACGCGATTCCCGCGGACAAGGCCCTCGGTGTTTCGATGGGTCAGGTTCAACAGCTGGCCAAGCGGATCGGTCGCAATCACGAATTGGCTGCGGATCTCTGGAGGACGGACGTGTACGAAGCCCGCCTGCTCTGCGCGTTTATCGACGAGCCCGATCGCGTGACGCCGGCGCAG
>JAJDEC010000175.1 GCA_029259995.1 Phycisphaerae bacterium | reverse complement strand
GATTCAGGATTGCATCGACGGGTCAGGCGCGATCCCTGAGATTCAGAATGAGTTCCACTTCACCCACTGTGCATTTGAGGACGCGGGCGATGTCGATCGGCGATTTTCCGCCGTCCGCCAGCTGGTAGACGGCGCCTTCTTTCGAAACCGATTGGGCGGGCTTGGGCGATCGATCCGGGACGGATGCTACTTGTAATTCGGGGCGCGCTCGAGCCAGGCGGGCTCGAACGCCCTCTGCGGCATCGCGATTGGCGCGGAGCACGGAGTCGTCTGTGCCGCCTGAATCGCCGACGTCGCCTCGCAGGCGCTGCAATTCGGCAATTCGCCGGTCGGCGTCTGCGATCGATTGTTCGAGCTTGGCGAATCGCGTATCGATTTGGCCGTTGATTTCGCGAGCGAATTCGTTCAATTCGACGAGCAACTGTTCCATTTCGCGTTTCAATCGAATCACGCGCGCCGTGTCGACCTCCCCGCTCGCCCGCTCGCGCCGCGGCGTGAGCCCCATGCGGCGACGACGCGCACTGCGATTCAGAATGAACAGAATGAAAGTGACCGCCGCAATTGCCAACAGCGCCCGTGTTGTGCCGATGTCGGCAACTTCGAATGCCAATAGCGTTGCCGTGCTCAGGATCATCTAGCGTCCATCACTGTCGTTCAGCGTCCATGCTGTTCGGGCGGCATCCATGACCTCGCGAAGTGTCACGCCGTGCGACTTCGCCGCCGAATCGCAATCATCATACTCGGGAGCGACGCGAATGACACGGTCTTCTTCGAGTCCCAGTTTGACGCGAATCGGACCGAATTGTGTCGCGACTTCCTCGATCCGCCGACGCAGCGTCGCTCGCGTCGACACGCGGCTTCGAAGACCGAACGTTGATGTTTCCCGGAGCATCAGCCGCGTCAATTCAACTTCCAATTCCGGCGGGACAATCGCAGTCAGCAAGACGCCCGGTCGGCTTTTCTTCATAACGATCGGCTGACAGAATGCATCGAGCGCGCCGGACGCCATCAGCCGTTCCATCGCCCTGCCGATCTCCTCGCCCGTGCTGTCATCGAGATTGGTTTCGAGGATGACAACTTGATCGCGCTGCCATGCAGCGGCCGGGGCGTTTGCACGTCCGACGAGCACTCGCAACACGTTGGGGCGCGACGCGCCGTCACGCGTGCCGGCGCCGAATCCGACGCTTTCTATCCGCATTTCGGGAATCGGGCCGAACGTCTCGGCGATGCTCGTCAGGATCGCCGCGCCTGTCGGCGTCAGGAGTTCGCCTGCCTCGTCGCACGCGGCGATCGGTACGCCCTTGATCAATTCCGCCGTGGCGGGCGCCGGGACGGGCATCATGCCGTGATCGCATTTCACGGTTCCGCTGCCGACGGGCACGGGCGAACACACGATGCGATCGACGTCCAACAATTCCAGCGCGATGGCCGTGCCGACAATATCGACAATGGCGTCGACGGCCCCGACTTCATGGAAATGCACCTTCTCTATGGTCGTGCCGTGGACGCGCGCCTCGGCCTCGGCGAGCCGCGTAAAGACGTCTGTCGCCGTGCGCTTGACGCGCTCCGAGAGTGTCGACCCGTCGATGATTTTCGTGATGTGATGCAGATGGCGATGCGCGTGATCGTGCTGCGTATCGACGTTGACTTTGATGGCGGCGAACCCCTGTTTCCTGACGTCGTCGATTCGAAGGCTGAAGCCGTTGATGCCGAGACCGGCGAGTCGCTGTTGAACGATCTCCCGATCGGCGCCGGCTGCAATCAGCGCGCCGAGAATCATGTCTCCCGCCGCGCCGCTGAAACAGTCGAAATAGAGCACTTTCATTTCCGTCAATCCTTGATCTCGTGTCGCCGGCAGTTTGAATCAGGAGGCCGTGCCGGCATTCGTGGCCGGCAGCCTCTCTTACGATTGACGATTCGTCAACTACGGCCGTTGATGCGGCAACCCAGACCAACTTGGGTCTACGGAGGATCGGAATTATAACAACCTCCGACATGTCGCCGATGTCGGTTCATCAAAGTCGCGGCAGTGCCCTATCCGCGTTCGCCCTGGTTGCAGTCGCTTATGCGGCCGTCACTCCCTTCCTGCCTGTCGGCCTGACGCCAACGGACGACTTGCACTATGTGGACGCGGCCTATCGAATCGTCGACGGCAGCTACGACGTCCCGTCGCACGAGCGAAGAATCCATCAATCCGTTCGCTGGCCGGTCGTACTCCCACTTAGCGGGCTGTTCGCCACATTCGGGCCGGGCGATACGTCGCTGGCGATCTTTTCCCTGGGTTGTCTTGTCGGGATCGCCCTGCTCGCATCGACGATCGTCCATTGTATCACGCGCGATTGGGTCATCGCGTCTGCCGCAGCGCTCACGCCGCTGCTGATGCCGGCCGACGTCCTGCCCATCCTGATCCGAGGCGAAGGACCGGCGGTGTTGGGTGTCCTGGCATCGATCGTATTGGCCGTCTATTCAAGCCGTGGGACTCGGCTGTTTCCTTTGCTGAGCGGGATGTGCATGGCCGTTGCGTTCATCGCCGATCACACGGCGGTCTTCTCGACATTCATTCCGATGATGCTGTTGCTGAATAACGGGGCCGAGTCGTTGACGTTGGTCACGCGGCTCCGACGTGGCGTATTGTTCGCGTTCGGCGGATGTCTGGTCTGTATGTCGATGCTGTTTGGGGAGTGGCTTGCCTTCGGCGATCCATTGATCCAGTTCAAGGCCTTCGGATGGGAGCATTTTCCGCTGAATGTGGACCGAGTCCTCTGGTCCGCGCGACTGGATCCGAATGATCCTGAACGATTTGTCCTCGGCCTCCTGACATGGCTGGTTCGGGAGCAGTCCGTATTCGCACTCGCGATGCTGTTCGCAGCCATGTCCATTGCATTGACGACGATACGCGTCCGAACATTGGCCGGCCGGATTCTTCCCGGAGCCATCGCGTCCTTGATTGCGATCGACATCGTCAGCTGCTTCCTTCTGCCTCATCGTTCCCTGCGTCAATTGTCAGTTCCGTGTTTCGTGATATGGATGACGATGATCGCTGTCATCGCCGGAATATTCCGCAGAGATCTACGAGGCAAGTCAAGTTTGCTCGATCGTCAGCCGATGGCGGCGATGGCCGTCGGCTCGGCGTTCGCACTCGCACTGATCATCTTCGCGACGATCAATTCGCCGCGGATGCTGACGAACGCTGAATCGATCTGTTTCTATCGCGATCCGATCCGGCTTATTTCTCTGGACATGCACAAGAGAGAATTGAATGCGAGTGAGATTGTGATCGTGACGGATCCATCGAACGATCCCGGCCTTATTCCGCAGCGTTTGGCTGTGCGGTGTTATTCGGCGTTTGAGTTCGCCGACACGGCCATCGGTTCCCTGGGTACGACGTCGCAGCCTGCCGTCGGAAAATTCGTCTATTACATCCTGGCTGACGGGGCTTCGCGACCTCCCGATGGTGCCGAAGTCCTGGACTACCCATTTGAGCGCGCGATCGCACGGCCTCGCGTTTACTTCTGCGATACGGATCGTGAGTAACCTGGTTACCGGCGATTGGCGGACGCCGCGCCGCGGATTTGTTGGCCTATCGCCGGACCGCGTTCGATTCCAGGCAATGTGTCGCGGCGCCATCGAGCAGGCCATTTGTGTCGAGGAACCTGACGATGGATTCGGCGATCACGGCATGCCCCGTGGCGGACGGATGCGTGTAGTCCAGATACAGATCTTTGACGGGAAGTCCATCGTTGTGTCGCAGCAACCGAAACATCGGCAGCAGGTCAAGACACGGCGCCCTGTGGGCCGCCGCGAAACTGCAAATTCTCGCCTGCGGGCTGTCGGACATCTCTCTGTCTTCAATCTGGTCGTCAAAGGGGATTACGACGAAAGCAATCGGCATGCGGCGCTCGTGGCAAAACGCCAGCATTTGCTCCCACTCGTCGAACGCGTGATTCCAGGCCTTTTGAATGGCGTCGGACGATGATTCGTCGAACAGTAACGCGAAATTCTCCGTCTCGATAAATTCGGCGGCGACATCGAGATCGTCGCCGTAGGTTCTCGATCTGCCCCAGCCCTGCGCCAATCGTATGATTGCACTCCAGTGCGGCTTGCGGCTTGCAGACTCAAACGCCGCATTTCGGGCCAAGCCGGACTGAATCGCCGGATGCAGCGCATAAGTGATGTCATTCATGCACACCTGCACGACGACGAGGTTCGGCGCCAATTCGGCGCCTTCGTGCTGTAACCAGTCCAATTCCTGTTGCGGGGTATGCGAAATCGTGCCGCCGTTGAGGGCCTTGAATTTCGGTGGGTTACTGCGCGCGTTGAGCAACGCCTGCACGCATTCCACGTAACCGAATTCCGCCGGAAGTTGATATCCGAAAGTCACGGAGTCTCCGAGAAAAAGGATGCGTGGTTCGTCGGCGAGTCTGCGATGCCAGTCGGCCCTCGTGACGCGCATGCCGTATCGATCGACGTAGATTTCGGGGTCTTCGTCTGTCATTCGCGAATTATTTGTCAGCGTGAATTCGCGGAGCTTATGTTGGGAGTTGACGTCGGTTCCGAATTCGTAAGGAATCGGAGGCGGCCAGAAAACATTCAGCACGCGATCCACAGACAGCAGAATCAACATGGGCAGGCATGCGATGACAAGTTTCGCAGCAAAGCGCGACGCACCTCGTCGCCGAATGATCGCGGCGGCAATCAGGAACACGGCGGCCGCGGCGCCGTGAAACAATGTCATCTGGTGGATAGGATTGCGCTGTGCCGTTTGTAGCGCAATCCAGTGCGGATCGCCGAGCTGCAGGATCATTCCGCCGATCGAAACAACAAGTGCGTAAGCCCCCACGCATCCCGAGAGAAAGTACGCAATTGCACGATTGCGCGGCGCATGGCGCAGCGCAGAACCTGACTCCTGCACGATTCCCCGGGACTCCACGACCCCACTCCCTCCTGGCACGCTGGCCAGTGCGAGTCGCGTGAATACTGCGATATCCATCGACCCGCGACGATACATCCTATTCGCCGTAAGCGATGTGAACAACAAAGGCGGGTTTCAGCGGGACTTCGCGGATGACACGCGTCAGGCCGTTCCGTCATTCGACTCGACGCCGTGTCGTACGATGCAACAGCGGGGCTGACATGGGAGAATTCGAATATCACATCGGGCGCGTGATGCGGGCATCCTAGAATGCAATGAGCGCGATCAGGAATGCGGGCATTGCCACGAGCATGAGCAATGCGCAATACCCCATGAAGCTTCTTGCGTTCACGCCCGTCAGGCCCATGAGCGGAATCGCCCAGAACGGCTGGATCATGTTCGTCCATTGATCGCCGTAACTCACGGCCATCACCGCCGTCTCAAGCGGTATCCCAAGCGACTCGGCCGCATCGCACATGATCTGCCCCTGCACGATCCACTGTCCGCCGCCGGAAGGTACGAAGAAATTGACGAGCCCGGCACTATAGAAGGCGGCCATCGGAAATGTCGTGGCGGGCTCGAGGCCAAGCGCATCAGCAACGACGACTGCCGCATTCACGAATTCGTGCGAGATACTTGCGGACAGTCCGCTCTGAAACATGATCGCCTGGATTCCGGCGTAGAGTGGAAACTGGATGACGATGCCGACGATTGCACGCCCCCCCGTCGTCACGGCGTCGAGATAGCCAAGAAGGTTTCGATGCAGCAAGAGCCCGAACGACAGAAACAACAGATTCACGAAGTTGAGATCGATGGCCGAGATCCCGAGGCTTGCGATCTGGAGACTGATGGCGCCAATGCCGACGGCGCCGAATGCAAGGGACAGCACTCGTGTTTGATTCAGACGGCCGGCCAGCGTGCAGTGGCCTGCTGCGACTTGCAACGCTGTCGGTGGTGGTTTCGCCGACGATTCTGTTGCAGAACTGTTCATGATCGCCGATTGATCGGCAACCGGCGCCAAGCGTGAAAGGAAGATCGGTATTCCGACAATCAGGAATAGAGAGAGCGCGAGATTCTCCGTCGATAGGATTGTCCGAGAAACATCGATGACTTCCGTGCGCGGCGCGGGGCCGACCGTTATTTTGACGCCTTCGTTCATGTCGGCGACTTTCAGCGGCGCTGAGCCGGATAGTCCGCCGTGCCAGATCATCATTCCGGCGTACGCAGCTGCGACGAGCATCGGCAGCACGCGGTCGCGAACCGCCGGCCGAAGACGCCGACCGAGCTCCGCCGCCAAGAAGCCGCCGGCAATCAACCCGAATCCCCAGTTCAGCCAGCAACCGGCGCATGACACGAACGCGACAAGCACGACAGCCTGACGCGGCGTGCGAACACAGGCGGCCAGACGACTGATCGCGGCCGCGACGGGCGGACTTTTCGCGATACCGAAGCCGGTCAGGAGTATCAGGCACATCTGGAGTGCAAACCCAAGAAACCCGGGACTCCAGATGCCCTCGAACCAGATATTGATAAGCTCCGCGATGCGACTTTGTACCGGGGCATCCCGAAGACCCGGGCTGGACGCGAGAAAAAAAGAGGCGAGAAACACAAGGAACGTGATCAGAACGGCAAGAACCAGTGGATCGGGCAGAAGGGACGCCGATTTGCGAGCAAACGCGTCGCCGAGCTGCTGCAAGATTCCGGCAGATCTACGCTCGGCAGCGAGTTTGGGCAGTGGTCCTTGCATGGCCCTGGCAGTATAGATGATGCGAAAGCCCGCTCAACGAGCGTCTTTGCGGACCAAAAAAAACGTTGATGGGCAGGCGAACATGGACTGGACAAAACTGGTGTCATGGGTAAATATGGACGATTCGTCGATAGAGAATCTATCGACATTGATCCCCGATAGCTCAATTGGTAGAGCGAGCGGCTGTTAACCGCTAGGTTGTAGGTTCGAGTCCTACTCGGGGAGGTGACCCCTTTCCTACGAAATTGATGCTGCCAGCGGTTAACTGCCGTGCTGGTTGAGTTTCGCGCGCAAACCCGCCGCTACCGCGGAGTTACCGCTTCCGCATGTTGATCCGCATTCCTCTCCGTTTTCGCAATCCTGCGCCGAAGCATCGAATCCGCGTCGTAGCGTGCCCCAATTAGCCCGATTCCTCTACGTTTTTTGGCGCCGAGAACATCGTTTGGTTGACAATTGGTCGCGATTTTTTTTGCGAGCAACTCCACTCGCCGCAGGTCTAATGTTTCAACGTTGTAGCGCAGCGACTGCGTCCTTGCGATTTGATACTGGAAGTTTCTGATGGCGTAGATTGAGTTCGTTAGGTGTGACGATCGAGTAGCGCTTCGAACATGATTACTTGAGCTCGCCAATCCGACTCGCGCGGAATGTGGCGCACCTGGCGTTCGCGAAGATGTGCAACGCGATCTGACTGAAGAAGAATGGCTCGCTGAATTGCCGGTGAGAGGTGCCGCAGCTTCATGATCTGGGACACGCGAGCTCGTGTCACGCCGATCTGGCGGGCGA
>JAJDEC010000174.1 GCA_029259995.1 Phycisphaerae bacterium | reverse complement strand
CATCGATATCGCCGTGTCCAAACCGATTTCGCGGTCGACACTGTTTCTCGGGAAGTATCTGGGCAGCATGGTCTTCGTGCTGCTTCAGTCGACATTGTTTGTCGTGCTGACATTTCTCGTGGTCGGATTTCGATGGAACTACTGGGCGCCGGCGTATCTGTGGTGCATTCCGCTCTTCGTCATCCTGTACAGCTACATCTATGCATTCACGGCGCTGTTCGGCGTGATGACGCGCAGTCCGATGGCGTCGCTGCTGCTGTCGTTGTTTGCATGGATCTGCATCTTCACGCCGCAGCTGACTTACGAGATGCTTGAGAAATCGAGTGCGCTCGGGTTCGACGTCAACCAGCGTTGGATCGACTCGGCGAAAGTTCTGAAGACGATCTTTCCCAACACGCGGGAGATTCCGCACATCGCCGGGAAGCTGATCGGTGCGTCGTCCGAGTCCGAGCTGCAGGGGCAGCCGGACGAGGACATCATCGATGTGGGGTTAATGCAGGTTGATGTGGGAAAGGCGGTTCAGGCGGAACAGCGAATCGGCGACGTGAATCCCTATACATCCATCGGTTCGTCGCTGGCGTTTGAGGCCGTGATCGTGATGATCGCGATGTGGAAGTTCTCGCGGAGGGAATTCTGACGGGCGGAACGAATCGTCCATCGAATCGGCGTGCGCCAGTGTAATCGTTACCAGCGGAGTTGAGTTCCGAAGGACAACGCCGTCCATAGCCCGACCGTGGGGCAGACGAACGCCTGGGTTTCTTGCACTTCGTCCGCCCTCCGGGCGGAAACGCCTTCTGGCCGATGAGTACAGGGATTGAAATCCCTGCCTACCATCGTGCGCCCTCCGGGCGATGTGCGGCACGCCGGTGGCCGTTACCACAATCAATGAAAATTTGCATTCCAACCTAACGCTACGCCAACTCAGCCATCCGCTTTCTTCGTCGGGATGTCCATCTCATCCTTCCATTTCTGGGGGATGTCTTTCTCGCTCAACAAGTCGAGAAGGCGTGGCTTATCGAACGGTGAGATTTCGACGAAGACGAGATGATCCGTGGTCTTGCGAAAGGCGTGCAGGCCTGCGCCGGAGACATCGTCCTTTCGATCGTTTTCTATCTTGTCGACAAACACGACGACGCCTTTGCCGTCGACAGTCGCCGTGAGATGGACAGACTGGTCGGAGAGCGTGTGACCGTACTTGATGCCGTGGACGTCGACGTCGGACGGCAATCGGCCCGCGATGGCAACACCCGAACCGAGGCGATACCAGAACGTCGTCTGGAATTGCTGTTCGCTGTCGCATTTCCAGTCTTCCTTGAAACTGGACGCCTTCGACTGCTCGTAGAATCGAGCCATCCTGATGCCCTTGCCCGTGAAGATCGACTGATTCTCCCAGCCCCAATAGCCGGCGTAGGCGACGATTGCGATCATCGCGGCCATCGCGAGCCCCTTGAGGAATCCGCGGGATTTCCTGCGGGGTTTTTCGGTGGCGGCGTCGGCCTTGTGTTCCGCCAACGAGATGGATTCGCGCGCCGGTTCGGATGCAATCTGTGGGGCCTGCCGCGGCGGATTGAAGCTGCGTTTCAGTGACGCCTCGATGTCGTGCTGGGATTCGATCAACTCGCGAAGCTTGGGATTGCGATCGATCACGGATTCGAATCGGGCCGCGTCGGCCGGCGACAACGCCCCGTCGAGGTAGGCGTTCATCCAGCGTTCAAGCTTTTCAGTCTGGTTTGTCATCGTGTTCTCAGCCGCTGTTCGGCGCGCCCCCCGTTGCTCGATAGGACGTCAGTCGAACGCCCAGTTGTTTGCGAGCCCGATGAACATGGCTCATCGCGGTCCCCGTCGGTATATCGAGCGTTGTCGAGATCTCGGCGTAATCAAATCCTTCGACGGTCTTCAACAACAGACACGCTCTCGCCACATCCGAAAGTTCATTCAGCGCGCGCACGACGGCGTCATCAAAATGATCCTGATCGTTGACGAGACGCCCCGAATTTCGATCGACGGGCGATCCGGCGGCTTGCCCCTTTTTCGTGTCGGCGACGTCAGACACGCCGTCCTCGCCGATCGTCGCGGCGCGACGCCGATACTCCTTGCGAGCTACGTTCATGGCGACGTTTCGAACCATCTGGCCCATCCAGGCCGTGAAATTCGTGCCCGGCGTGAACTGATTCAGCTTGCCGAGCGCGATCATGGCGGCTTCCTGCACGACATCATCGGCGAGGGAACGATTTCCTGTGACGCCCGCGGCGATCAGCCACAGGACGCGATAGGACGCAAGGAACTGGCGGTCAAAGTCTCCTCGGCTGTCCGACTGCCCCATGCGGGGCGGCCGGCTTGGCGTGGCCGGGTCAGTTGGCATACTCGAGTTTGCGTCCCTTCAATCCGATGTCCTGGCTCAGGTTTGTCCTTGCAGGATTCCCGCCGCTGGCCGAAAAACCGCAGAATCGGCACATCGCGATCCCGGGGCCAGTGTAGGCGAAACTCGGGATTTGGCTCAAGGCGTCCGGGACGATCCAGCCGGTTTCAGGGAAATGGACTGATTCGCCCGATCGGCGGCGTAGACGGCGTTGATGACACGAATGACTTCGGCGGCGTGTCGCGCAGAAATCGCCGGCTTTCGATTCTCCCGGACAGCCGCGGAGAAATCCTCGATGGCGTCGCGAAAGCACATGCCATCATACGTTCGGGATTCTGTTGCGCGAGGTTGCTGTTCGAGTTGAATCTGTGTTGTGAAACTCGCCGCCTGTTGCATGCAGCCGTCGGAGATGAACGTGCCTTGATCGCCGTAGGCTTCGAGTCGACCGCCGTAGGCGTGGGCGCTGTAGCTCAGATCGAGCTGACCGATCGCGCCGGATTCGAATTCAATCGTTGCGGCGCAAAAATCTTCAACCGGCGCGTCGAGGCAATGTGTGGCCGTTCGAGCCGTTACGCGGATCGGTGTGCCCAGCACGTGCAGCATGATGTCCAGTGCGTGGGGGGCGAGATCCATGGCGGCGCCGCCGCCGGCGATTGCCGGATCGTAGCGCCAGTTGCCGTCGAGCCGGAGCCACATGGCGATCTGGATTCGCATCGAGTGGAGTTTCCCAATCGTGCCGGATCTTGCGATGTCGATCAGCTGACGGATGGCGGGATGAAAGCGCTGTTGATGCAGGACGCCAAGCGTGAGTCCGCGAGATTCGGCGGCGTCGGCGAGGGCCGTCGCATCGTTTGCATGAATCGCGATGGGCTTGTCGACGAGGACATGCTTGCCGGCGTCGAGACATTGCGTGACGTGCTCCACATGCATCGCGGGCGGTGTGGCGACATAGACGACGTCGATTTCGCCGTCAACCAGGAAATCGTCGAGGTTGGAATACGCGCGATCGGCGCCGTGTTTCTTGCGATAGGACTCGGACTTGTCCGCGTCGCGCGATTGGAAGGCGATCAGGCGCGCTGATTTGCATTCAGCAAACGCGGGCGCGACGCGGCGATCCGTCATGCGGCCACAGCCCAGGATTCCCCAACCCGTCGGCGCGGCCATTCGATTCAATCCTCGTGCTTCAGGCGGCGCGTCATCAGTTCGCTGAGCGTCGCGATGACTTCCTTGCCCTCGAAGAGAACACCGTGGACGGCTTCGATGATCGGCATCTCTACGTCGAATTGCCGTGCCAGTTGATAGACACTGCGCGTCGTCGGGATGCCTTCGATGACGGACGACGTGGACTTGATCACTTCGTCGATCTTTTTCCCTCGACCTATCAGCTCGCCAGCGCTTCGATTGCGGCCGACGGGCGAAATGCACGTCGTGACAAGATCGCCGAGGCCGGCGAGGCCGGCAAACGTCTCCGCCCGGGCGCCCATCGCGACGCCCAGGCGCTGAATCTCGGCGAGACCGCGGGCGAGCAGGGCGGCCTTCGCATTGTCGCCCGCCTTCAATCCGTCCACGATACCGGCGGCGATCGCAACGACGTTCTTCGTCGCGCCGGAAAGCTCGACGCCGATCAGATCCGTATTCGTATACACGCGAAGCCACTGCGAGCTGAACGTGTCCTGCACGCGCGTCGCCATCTCGACATTCTCGCTCGCGGCGACGATTGTCGCGGGCAGGCATTGCGCCAGCTCCTGCGCGATGTTGGGACCGCTCAGCGCGGCGACGGCGGGGGGATTCAGAACTTCGCCGATGATCTGTGTCGGTCGCAGCAGCGTTTCGTTCTCGATGCCCTTCGTCACGCTGGCGATGGGCACGTCGCCCGGGCAGGCGTCGGCCAGTTGCGTGAAGACGCTGCGCAGAAACTGGCAGGGCACGGCGGCAATGATCAATTCGGCCCCGTGAAAGACGGCAGCCGGATCGCACGTGAATGAAACGCGTTCCGGAATGCGCAGGCCCGGCAAGTGGCGTTGATTCTCGCGACGAACGCGCAGGGCTTCGATGTGCTCCGGCGATCGGCCCCACAGGCGGACGTGCACGCCGCGATCCGCGAGCATGACAGCGCAGACCGTTCCCATCTGGCCTGCACCGATGATGGCGACTTGTTCGTACATGCGGCGCATTAAAAGCCGTTCGCGGGCGTGTTTCAAGCGAACGGCGAATTGTCGATTACGTCGTCCCAAACGCTTGACATGCCGGAAATTGCCATCTTGGATGCGTGGAATGAACGACTCTCGGGAAATCGAAGCAACGCCGCGCCATGCGAATCCGTACGTCGTCGCGGCGTTGGCGCTGTTTGTCTATTTCGGATTGCCGGAATATCGTCAGGTTTCCGTACCGACGCCGCAGTGGTTTCCGCAACTGGCCCAGGCCTTCCTCGACGGCCGGCTCACGATCAAGGCCGAAGGCAACATCGACGAGTTGATACGGACGGAGGAGGCGGGGCGATATTTCGTCGCCTATCCACCGCTGCCAGCGATCGTGGCGGCGCCGTTCGTCGCGCTGCTGGGTGATCTGATTACGTCGTCGGGCATGTGTCGCCTGCTGATGGCCGTGGCGGTTCTTCTGTTCAGCGTCGTTGTGCGGCGCGCGGCGATGCATATGCATGGCAGGACGCTGAGCCCGCGCGATCATTATCTGCTCGTTGCGTTTTTCGCGTTTGGTACGGCCGTGTGGGAGTCCGCCGCGCGCGCGGGCGACTGGCATTTCGCCCACGCCTGCGCCGTCTGTGCGATGCTGCTGGCGCTGATCGAGTTTTTCGGTCGGCGTCGTGCGTTCATCATTGGCGCGGCCGTGGGGCTGGCGCTGCTGGCGAGACCGACGTCGTTGTTTGTCAGCCTGTTCTTCCTGCTGAGTCCCGATGCGCGCCGAAGCTTCAAGTCGGTCGCGCTGCTGGCCGTCGGTCCCGTTGTCGCGATCGGCCTGCTGTGCGTCTACAACGCTGCCCGCTTCGGTACGCCCTTCGACTTTCACTATGCATCGATGATCGTCAGCCCGGGGCAGGACGAACTCATGCGCCCGTACGGTCAGTTCAATCTCGCGTTCCTGCCGCGAAATGTCTTCTGGTTCTTCCTCGCGCCGCCGTCGATTCGCGCCGACGGGTTTCCCTGGCTGGCCTACGACCCGCGCGGCATGAGCCTGCTGCTGACATCGCCGGCGATTGTGTATGCGTTCATCGGCGCGCTGCGAAGCGAACGAAAAAAGCTGGCGCGGGCCGCGCTCATCGGCTGCGCCGTTTGCCTGATACCGCTGCTGCTTTATTTTAATACGGGCTTCTGGCAGTTCGGCCATCGCTTCGGTCTGGATTATCTGCCCGTGCTGATGGTGGCTGTGATTGTCGGTATGGGGCCGTCCTTATCGAAGCTCGCGCGCGGCCTGCTGATTGCGTCGATTGTGATCCACGTCTGGGGCATCGTGATTTGCGGGATGGATGGGATTGCGGCGCTGCCGGTGTGGATGGTTGTGGGTGGTTGAGAAGGCGGCGCCGCAGAGCCATGCGCCCGCCTGCAAGATGCCAATGGCCAGTTGCCGGAAATCGCATCCACTCAAATTG
>JAJDEC010000173.1 GCA_029259995.1 Phycisphaerae bacterium | reverse complement strand
CTCGTGAAGCCGTTCATTTCCGGCGGCAGTTCGGCGGGGCTCGTGACCGACGGCAGGAACAGGAATCGCCAGCCCTTCATCTGTGCGCGGTACGACAGATCAAGATCTTCGGTCAGCGTGTCATGCTGCCAACCGCCGGCGACTTCAATGCATGACTTGCGCCAGGCGCCGGCCGTTCCGTTGAAGCTCATGAATCGGCCGCTGCGATTTCGCGCGCCATGTTCGATGACGAAGTGGCCGTCCAGCAGAATCGCCTGTGCCTCCGTCAGCATCGACTGTGAGCGATTGATATGCTCCCATCGCGCCTGAACCATGCCGACTTTGGGTTCGATGAAGTAATCGATGAGTTCGTGCAGGATGTTCTTCGGCGGCACGAAGTCGGCGTCGAAGATGACGATGAACTCGCCCTTAGCGACTTTCAGCCCTTCCTCCAGTGCCCCGGCCTTGTAGCCCTCGCGATTTTCGCGATGGATGAAAACGACCGGATGACCTGCGGCGATCATGTCTTCGCAGGCCTGCCGGGCAATCTCGATGGTCTCATCCGTCGAATCGTCCAGGACCTGGATTTCGAGCCGATCGCGCGGATAGTCGATCCGGCACGCCGCCTCGATGATCCGCCGGGCGACGTACTGCTCGTTGAACATGGGCAACTGAATCGTCACCATCGGCGGCGTGTCGAACTGCCCGGTTTTTTTGGGCGAGTTCCTGCGGTACTTGTAATAGAGGTACACCAGCGAATATCGATGGACACCGTAGATCGCCAGAAGAACGCAGATCGCCAGATGGAGCACAATCACTGCGTATTGCAATGTCTCGAAGTATTTCATGTCAGTCGATTCTAGATCCAGCCGCCACCGGGAAGACGCTCCCGGCAAGTTCCCAACCTTTGAATTGAACTATGCTAAGGATTATTTGTAAAAACCGCCATTGGCGGCCAAAGTTCCCATGGTCGCCCAGGCAATTCACAGGGTCCTCGCGTTCTCCTGCGTCCGAGAAGTCAATCGAGGGCAGGAAGCTCCGTAATCGAGTGGCTCGTTTCCCGGCCAGGATGACCAGCTCTGATTCGATACACGCAATCCGGACGGATGCGAGAATTCGCGCAATTGTGCCCAAGATTTGCGCAATTCGAATCGTCAGTTGGCTCGCAGATTGCTCAGACGCAATATCTGCGCGAGTACCCGTCGATCTTCGGGTATGCCGATACCTACAAGAACGCTAACTGCTTGAGATCGGCAAATTCTGCTATGAACGATTCGCCTGGAGGCTTTCTGAAAATCGCACTGCCGGTCATTCAAGCCGGCCGAATCGGCGAGGCTGCCGCCACAACGACGCGCGAGCCCGTCAAACGCATACAGCAAGTCGCTCTGATTCGCCCTGCCACCGTCCTGCCGGAGACTACTTACACGACCGTCGTGGGGGCGCCGTCGCTCGCGCTGGCGTATCTTGCCGCCGTCGTTCGAAAAAGTGGTCGGCTCGTCACGGCAATCGATGCATTCGGCGAGGCGCCCGACACGTTCACGCCGATCGAGGGCTCGGGCCTTCATGTCAACGGACTGGATGTCCAAGGCATCATCGATCGAATCCCGGAGGACGTCGGATTCATCGGCGTCTCCTGTATGTTTTCCAATGAGTGGCCATATCACAAGGGCGTCATCAACGCGATCGCAGAGCGTTTTCCTGATGTACCGATCGTTCTGGGCGGCGAACACGTCTCGGCTGATCCGGACTACTGTTTTGCATGTTGCCCCGGGATTGTCGCCTGCGCGATTGGCGAAGGTGAGGACACGCTGGTAGACCTCATCGACGCCCTTGCGGCGGGACGATCGCCTGCATCCGTCGACGGCGTCGCGATTCGCAGCGACGAAGGAAGCATACATCGGACGACGAAGCGCGCCCGGAGACGCATCCTCAGCGAATTGCCTTGGCCTGATTGGCGCGGTATGCCAATCGAGAATTATCTCTCCCGCGGCATCGGACACGGCGTCGCCCGTGTTCGAAATCTGCCTCTCCTGGCGTCGCGCGGATGTCCGTTTCAGTGCGCCTTTTGCTCCAGCCCCCAGATGTGGGGCACGCGCTGGGACATACGCGAAGTCAACGATGTCGTCGATGAGATGAAATCGCTCGTCAAGACCTACGGCGTGGAGAGCTTCTCGTTCTACGATCTGACGGCGATTATCCGCAAGGACTGGATTCTCGAGTTTGCAAGACGTCTGATCGAGGAAAGACTGGAAATCACATGGAACCTGCCGTCGGGCACGCGATCGGAGTCACTCGACGAAGAGGTGGTTCGCGCGCTGTACGCATCCGGATGCCGTTCGCTGACGTACGCGCCGGAAAGTGGTTCGGAGCGAACACTCGAACGCATCAAGAAGCGCGTTCGGCTCGACAACCTGCTGGACTCGATGCGCGCAAGCGTGCGCGCCGGGCTGCTTCAGAAAGCAAACATCGTCGTCGGATTCCCCGGCGAGCGCAAGCGCGATGTCCTTGCAAGCTACTGGTATATCCTTCGAATGGCCGCCGCCGGCGTGCGAGACGTCGCTGTCTTCCCGTTTGTACCGTACCCGGGCAGCGCCTTCCATGAAGAACTCTGCGCCGCCGGGCGCATTCCGGCACGCGGCGAGGCCTACGAACGCTTTCTGGAGAACAACGTCTACAACTCGTTCGCCGGCATGCATTCCTGGTCGGAGCATTTCGGGGATACGGCGATCCGATTATTCACGACGGGAGGCATGGCGCTGTTCTATTCGGCGCAGTTTCTGATTCGACCTTGGCGCGTCTTCGGCACGATGTCGCGCATCGCGCGCGGCAAGCCCGACACGATGCTTGAGCGGATGCTGGAAGGCATTGTCGTGCGAATGAGCGGCGTGCGAACAAGCGGACGCAAAACAGCGAACGGAAGCGTTCATTCCGAACATCGTAACGTTGCTGAGAAGACTCAGGAGACCTCAGATCAGTTGATCAATGATGCGGCCTAGGATTCGACCTGAGTTGAAACGGAGGATCATTCGCTGCATGCGGTTCAGCCTGAGAGGCGCGCGGCGAACCGGCTATTAGCCGGTTCCACACGATGATACAATCTCCGGGCCTGCCTCGACGAATGATTTCAGTGCGTCATCAGATCATGACGCGCCGATTGTAGATCCACCATTCGACGAGCAGCAGCACGAGGGCGAGGCCGACGGCCCACGGCCAGAGCGGTTCGTTGACTTCCACGTCGCCGGAGACCGACTCGATCGCCTCGCCCGCCATCGACAGCGCCATGTTCGGCCGAATCGTCGACTCCGTCGCGTCGAGAATGTTTGCGCAATACGTCTCGACGGTCGACGCTTCGTCATCGAATTTGGCGAGGTAGGGGCCGACTTGGCGCGTCTTTCCGAACGTCACGGTATGCCGCTCATTCACGTCGATCTCTTCTTCCGTGCCGTCGGGGCGAACGACAGTCATCGTCTGCGCCCCCGGCGGCGTCGGCACGCTGAACGTGTCTCCCGGCACGATCAACTTGCTCGCATCCGTCACGGCGCCGCCCGAGAGATAATCGACGGTATTCTGAATGAAGATCGGAAACGCGGGCTGCATCCGAAAATTCGATTCGAGCAGATCAAAGGCGACGACGACGTAGCGATGCCCCGGGTCCGTGATGAGCGCCATCGCCGTCGAGTCCTCGCCATCCACGAGGCGCGCCGCGTGGAGCGGAAGTTTCAGGCGCTTCCACTTGATCGTGTAGACGTTGTCCAGCGCGACATAACGCAGCAGTGGATGGCCTTCACGCCATGTCACGAAAAAATTCTCGTCGATCTCACCATCGACGCTCAACGAATCGATCTGAGGAATACCTCCGAAGAACAGATAATTACCGGGCAGCAGTCGATTCGTATCGTGATTGGCGATGACGACGAGATCGAAGGCCGAACGACCTTCCACGGCGATCTCTTCTTCGCTCGCATTGTCGTAGCTGGCCGCCGCCATGAGCGTCACATCGTTGATCTCCAGGGCATCGCGAAATACGCGCTCGAGCATGTACGCCGTTTCGCGATCATCGCACACGACCAGAATTCGAATCGATCGGGGAGGATCGATCGGCCCCGTGACGATGTTGTCGACCATGAAGTCGTCCTTGCGACTGAGCTTCACGGACAGGACGCCGCCCGCATCGTGATCGAACGGCTCGAAGAGCACGTTGCGGCCGGATACGGCGGCGTCATCGCCGCTCGACGGTCGACTCGTCGCATCCCGATTCGGCCCCAAGGTGATCTGCTGAACATCCTTCAGCTTGTCGTCGAGAAACATCGACGCATCGAGCGTGACTTCCTTCGAGCCGAAATTCTGCACCTGCGCGAAGACGGAGATCACGCCCGGCCGATCGATTTCGCGACGCACATCGAACGCCGTGATGCCGACGTTGTCAGTCGCCTGACCGATCACATGATGGATCATCTTGGCGCGCGTGACGAACTCATCGGCGGCGTCGGAAATCCGGCCGTCGCTGAACAACTCGATGTCCGCGATCTGAAGCGACTCGGGATTGAAATCGCCGCCAGTGCCCCCCGTCTCCATGAAGCTTGAGGAATACGCAACGGCCAGTTGCAACGCCTCGCCGATTCGGCTGCGGCCATCGTTGGGCACGATGGAATCGATGCGCTCCTGCAACCGGCGCTTGTCGTTGGAAAACGTGCAGATCACTTCGGCACGATCCGAGAACGCCACGACCATCGCCTTGGAACCTGAATTCAGGTTTTCTATGAAATCCCGCGCCGCCTCCTGCGCATGTTCGATGCGCGTGCGGCCGTCGGGTTCCGTTGTCTTCATCGACGCCGATTGATCGATCAGCAAAACAACGTTGCGCTCCGGCTGCCGGATGAAATTCGTCACGGGGCCGGCGATCGCAAGCAAGACTGCCGCCAGCAGGAGAAACTGAAGCAGCAGCAG
Source organism: Phycisphaerae bacterium (assembly GCA_029259995.1). Lineage (GTDB taxonomy): Bacteria > Planctomycetota > Phycisphaerae > UBA1845 > UTPLA1 > ECT2AJA-110-A. Next base: position 2,012 of record JAJDEC010000173.1, on the reverse strand, counting down.
GATATTCTTGCGCAGCCTCTGAAAGGGCGCATTGACCTGAAGGTCCTGAACCGCCTTCTTCCACAGGAGCGTTGACGAAATCGTCCGCTCGACGCGGCGCAACTTCAAAAAGTAGAGCAACAGCAACAGCGGAAGCGAAATGGACGCCGCCATCAGCGCCGCGGGCCAGGTCAGAAAACTCATCGCACAAGACCTCGCTGACGCAGATAGTTCAACACGAGCGCCTCAAACGGATGATCCGTGATGGCGAGATAATACGACGCGCCGCGCCGCGTACAGAAGGAACGAATCGACTCGCAGTACGCCTGAAGATTCGCCTTGTACTTGTCCAGCAGCGGCTTGCTGATCGTCACTTCCGCGATGTCCTCGTCCTCGCAGTCAACGAGCTTCAGATCGCCCGCCAGTTCCGGATTCACTTCCTCCGGGCTCAGGATCTGCAGGATGTAGATGTCCATGTTGCGACCGATCAGGTATCGAAAACCCGCCTCGAAGCCGCCCTTGTCCATGAAATCCGAGAGGATCAGCACGACGCCCTTCTGCCGTTGGCGCAACGCAAACTGTCGCGCCGCCGCCGCAAAATGGCTCTTGCCTTCGATCGGCATCTCTTCCAGAAATTTCACGATCTGCGGCATCATCCGACGGCCGCGCATCCCCTGGCGAAAATCCGCGACGCGATCGTTATACGCACACAGATTCACCCGGTCGTAATTACACAGACCGATGTAGGCCATCGCCGCCGCAACGCGCTTCGCGTAAAGCCCCTTCTGCGGCTTGCCGTGGGCCATGGATCCCGAGACGTCCAGAATGATCGAGACGTTCAGATCCTCTTCTTCGAGAAAAAGTTTGAGAAAAAGCCGATCGAGACGGGCGTAAATATTCCAGTCGATGTGCCGCAGATCGTCGCCGACGACATAGTTGCGATAGTCGGCGAATTCCGCGGATTCGCCCTTGCGCTTGCTCTTCCGCTCGCCCTTCTGACGGCTGGCGTGGATCTTGCGCGACACGATCTCGAGCTGCTCGAGCCGGGCCAGGAAGTCCGGATCCAGCAATTGCTCGCTGTTTGTCGCCACGGGACGCGCCGCGGGTATTTCGGCCATGTCAGTATTCTCCGCGTCTCGCGTTCGCCACGCAGCCCGATCCACAGGCGGGCCCAGTGCAGAACCCGCCGGAAACTCACCGATGATTATACCGGACGCGCGAGCATTCCGTCACGCGCCACATGCAGGTTGTCGCGACACGACGTGGTCCGGTATGCTATGATTCACTCGGACAAACGCAGTTATGGAGTATCCGCAGAATGCCTGACAAGAACCAGACAGACGGCCCCAATTCACAATTTGAGCACGCGACCGCCGTCATGACGGCCCAGACGAAGCCGCGGCATTTGCCCCTGTACAAGGTTCTCCTGCACAACGACGACGGAAACAGCATTCAGCATGTGATCAATTCCCTCGTTGAGCTGACGCCGTTGAATCGGGATGATGCCAAGTCGCGAGCAGATGAGGCGGATTCGTCCGGTCTCTCCCTGTTGCTCGTGATCCATCGAGAGCGAGCCGAGCTTTATGAAGAGCAACTCCGCTCGAAATCGCTCGTCGTCACGATCGAGCCGGCAGACTAGCTGGCGGCTTTGCTTTCTTTGACGCGCACAGAATGTGGGGAGTGCGGGCGTCTCGCCCGCCTGGAGCCCAACTTGCGGGCGTCTCGCCCGCACTCCCCCCTGATTCGAATCATTTGGTGATCGGGACGCCCGTGAGTCTCCCTACAGAGCCAACGCGGCGCCACGACCGGGATTCAGAATCGCGCCATCCAACCCCGGGACAAATGTGAGTCTCTCTCCCGATCAAACGCCGCGACCGACGCGCCGGCAACTCCTTCAGCGAGCATTGCGGCGAAAGTGCCCCCGATGCGGCGTGGGCGATCTGTTCCGCTCCTTCTATACGCTGCACGACGACTGCAAACGTTGCGGCATGGACTTCGATCAATCCGAAGGCAATACCTGGTTCTTCATGTAT
>JAJDEC010000172.1 GCA_029259995.1 Phycisphaerae bacterium | reverse complement strand
GACGTGCTCGGGGCGCCGCTCATCATGCGGCCGGAACGTCGAATTCGTTGCCCTTGAAGGTATTCCCGAGATAGGCGTCCTTGACGAGGGGATCGTTGATCAGATCTCGCGGTGCGCCCTCTTTCAGGACCTGTCCTTCGTGGATGATGTAACTTCGATCCGTCACTTCGAGCGTCTGCCGCACATTGTGGTCTGTCAACAGGATTGAGATCCCCAGGTCGCCGCGCAGATGTCGGATTTCCTTTTGGAGATCCTGCACCGCGATCGGGTCGACGCCGCTGAACGGTTCATCCAGAAGGATGATGTCGGGTTTCGTGATCAGCGCCCGGGCGATCTCGAGTTTTCGCCGTTCGCCGCCGGACAATGTCCGCGCCTCCTGCTTGGCGTTCTTCAGCAGGTCGAATTGATCCATGAGTTCGTGGGCGCGTTTTCGGCGCTCAGTGCCGTTGAGGCCCGGAACCAATTCCAGAATCGCCAGAAGGTTCTTCTCGACGGAAAGTCGAACAAACACGCTGCTTTCCTGCGACAGATAACCAAGTCCGCGCTGGGCGCGCTTGTACATGGGCAGGTCGGTGACGTCTTCGCCCGCGAACTTCACACTGCCGCCGTCGGGCGTGACGATTCCCATCGTCATTCGAAAGCTCGTCGTCTTGCCGGCGCCGTTGCGTCCGAGCAATCCGACGATCTCTCCTTTGCCGACGTTGAACGAGACCTTTCGAACAACGGTGCGACCGCTGTAAGCTTTGACGAGATCTTTGGTTTCGAGAAGTGGCGTTGCCATGGACCGGAATTCCTGTCTGGGGGCGTTGTTGATAACTTGTGTCGAACGTTGATGGGCCGTCATCGAACGCTGCCGATTTCAGGGGCCTGTCAGCGCCGTTTTCCTTTGCTGTCTCCGAATGTAATCAATTTGAACAAATCACGGAACAGGGGACGCGACAACGGGTTAGGGCTACGTGATTGGCGGGGAAATTCACAACACTTCCTGTCGGTTCATGTGAAATCCGTTACAGGGCCTCAAGAATCGTGAGGTCCAATAACAGGGCTGCTCGTGCGTGTGCATAACTTGTGAATGAACGTGCGTTTCCAAGATCGAGCCTCGCCGGGGCATCAGCGGATAAATCGCATCCGGCCGACGTTGGGAATGACGCCGATGGTACTGCGGCTGAATCGAAGACCGCTCGGCCAGTAAACAAAGAAGGCGCGGCCGATCAATTGGTCGGCCGGAACCGTTCCGCGCTGGTAGTCGGGGCGTTCCTTGAGAAAACGGCTCGTCGTCAGCCAGTATCGGGAATCCTGGCTCTGCGGACTGTTGTCGCCACAGCAGAAATACTCCGCGGGCTCATTTCGCAGATAGATGGGATTTCCCTTGGTGCCCCATGCGGGAACCCCCATGGCTTTTTGTTCGGGATCTGCTCCGTGGCGTCGCGCCGTGTAATAGACGTCGCGATGCACTTGAAGATGGCGAATGTCGAGCGGGATGGATTGGGCGCCAATGCTCACGGCGGCCTTCGAGTAGTAATCAAGGGAATCCTGGGCGTTGCGAAGGCGCGAGATCAAATCGGGATCGGGGCCGTACTGTTCCTCTGTCGTGGCGACGACTTCGACGCCGTCGACGCGCAAAGACAGTCGATAGTCGAGGTTTTCCAATTCGACCTGCAAGGGCTGACGAGCCTTGAGCGGCGTCGCCAGTTTTCCACTGCCAAGTTTGCGACGAATGCCGTCGCTGTTTCTCGGCAGGCCTGTCATGTCGATTCGATCGAGTGTGACGTCGCCGTTGGCGTTGATCGTGACTTGAAATCGATCGGGTCCCTTGGAGATACGAAGGCCGATCTCTCCTTCGGCAGATCGCGGCGTGAGGACAAAACGCAGCCGAATGTCACCCACGAGATTGACTTCGTCATGCGGGCTCTTGTCGCTGGAGACGTTGTTGTATCCGTAGTTGTCCTGGATCTGCCTCCCGCGCAGTTCAAGCCAGTGCCAATCCGCATCCTTCGATTCAAATCGAACGACCGGCGTGTTGGATTTCCATGCGGCGGATGCGTCGTCGGGAGACCAGTGCGGCGGATCGAAGCCGTATCCGTAGTCGTCAGGCCCCTTGGGGGAAGGAAAATCATGGTCGTAATGAAGCATCCAGAGTGAGGCCTGCGCGATCCTCGTCTTGCGCTGGATCTTCAGATGCCTGCTGAGTCGCTGGAGTGCGTCTTCGGACATGTGCCGTCGGCGCTCGGGTTCCGGGAAACGGAGGGCGTCCAGCACGTCTTCGGGAATCGAGTCGGCGTTGGCCGCGAAGACATCGCCGTTGATGATCTCCAGCACTTCGCCGGGGACGCCGACAATGCGCTTGATGTAGTTCATCTCGCCATCCTGGGGATTCTTGAAGACGCCGACATCCCAGCGCCTCGGTCCGAGCAATGCGCCGCCGATGTCGTAGGGCCATTTCAGGACCAGGATGCGATCTCCGGCGCAAGTGACGATCCGGGACTTTCCGAAGTTGAGGTCCTTGTTGCCTGCGCCGTCGTATCCGCAGTTGGGGCACTCGACGGCGAATTTGTCTGACAGGGTTCCGTATCGAACCTGGGTTCCCTGGCTGATTGTCTCCTTGATTCCGTAGGCGAAGGCATACTGGCAGTTTGCACAACGATGGTTGGCGTGCATTCCGCGAAGGGATGGCGCCATGGATCCGGTCGGAATGACGAAGGCCTCGACAACAAACGCTCGGAAGACGAACGCGAGGATGAGCGCGACGATGATAGACTCAAACGTCTCCCGGACGCCGTCATTCCGATTCGGAATATCAAATGCCGGCAATGGGTCGTTCGTGCTCGCTGCGATCTTGGTATCCGTCTTCGTGTTCGGTGCGATTCTGGTATCTGACTTTGACATGCATGGATTCCCAACGATGATCTGGGCCGACGATAAGAACGCGCCGGACGAGGGTCAAACTGGCCGATGTTACGCCACACGTCCCGGCGCTCACTTGATGGCGGAATCGACGGCCGGTCAACCCTGACGCCAGCCCCATATCGACCTTGGAGCCGAGTGGCCTTGCGACTGGGTATACGTTAGCGAACCATTTTCGGTTTGGGCGGCAATTGGAACAAATGAATGGGGAACCGGATTCACTTTATCGTCAACCCGATTTCCGGACGCAAAGGTCGGCGTCGACGCCATCTGGATGCGTTCGTGGAGCGGTTGCGCGAGGCCGGCCATCACGTTCTTGTTGAATACACGCAGGGACCGAAGGATGCCACACGCCTTGCCCGGGAGGCCGTGGAGGCCGGGGCGGCCTGGCTGGGCGTCGCAGGTGGCGACGGCACAGTGCATGAAGCTGTCGAAGGACTGGGTGACGCGGATATACCCATATTTGTCATTCCATGTGGGACGGAGAATGTCGTTGCGAAGTATCTCGGCATTCGGCTGAACGCGGCCCGGCTCTGGGCCATTCACAAAGCCAACCGCGTACGCGTGTTCCGGCTGATGCGGGCGAATGGACGTAAGGTTTTGTTTTCATGTGGCTTAGGTCTGGACGGTGCAGTCATTCAGGCGATCAGTGCCCGACGGAAGGGGCATATTTCGTATTGGACATATGTCGTGCCGATGGTGTCGGCGTTTCTGCGGTTCCGAAGCGCGGATGTCATTGTAACTGTTGATGGAAAGGATATTTACAGCGGCCCCGGCCTGGTGTTGATCGGTAAGGTACCGCGATACGCGCTGGGGATGAAGGCTTTGTGGCGGGCCGATCCTGCCGATGAGTGGATCGATGTGGCGGTTTTTCCTCGTCGTCGGTCGTTTCTGTTGGTCTGGGATGCAATCCGCGTCCTGATCCATCCGAAATGGCGGTCGTCAAATACCGTATACGCAAAAGGTAAGACCTTGCGTGTGACGACGGATACACCGATGCCAGTGCAGATCGACGGTGAGCTCGCCGGCGAGTCGCCCGTGGAGGTCGAGCTGACGGATCGGCGCGTTCGATTTGTCTCATCGCCGATGGGACCGATGGGGCGAGCAGTTGCGGGGCCCCCAACAGACGCTTGAACGGATATGATACAGGGCCTGCGTTGATGCTCGCCTTTGCGATGGATTTCCCGAAATGAGAACTCGAATTTCCCCGATATCACGGCTGGCGACGGCATTGTTTGCCTGTTTGCCATTCATCTGCCCCGTCGTTTCCGCGGAAACGCCGACGAGTCAGCCCGCACGGATCGCCGAAGCCACGTCGCAGCCATCCGGAATCGTCTATCCGGGAATGCCGATTGACGACGCAGACGCCATTCTCCTGACGCATTATGCGCGACGCGGCATTCGATCCGGCTTCAAGGGGAAGCCTGTGGCCGGGGATCCTTATGTTCCGCCGTCTCTCGATGGCAGAGCGGGAGTTATCCACGTTTCCCTTTGGCGATCCGGGGCACTTCTGGCGACGGGCGTGAGCGCCAAGCTGCCGGTGGTTGAAGCCACGTTGGGCGCGGCGTTCGATGCAGGCAAGGCACTGAAAACTGCGTTTCCTGACGAGAAATGGGCCGGCGCGGACTGTAATCTCGTGCTGGAATGGATCGGTCCCGACGAATTGATCGATCCGCCCTATTTCGTTCAGGATACGACCTTCTCGCCACACGTTCTCAAGGCCATGCTGCCGTGGATACACGCCGTCGGCGTTTCGTATGACGGAAAGTCGAGCCGGATTCGCGCGTCGGAGATCATTCAACATCATTATTCACCGGATTTTGCGCTTGCGTTGGCCGAGCGAAAAGTGGGTGTGGACCTGGAAGTGAAAAAGGCGCATCCCGAGAAGATTCGGTATTTCCGATGCGAGACGATTCACCTCTGGCAGGAGAACGCACGTGCGACGCCAATCCGATTGATGCGCGGGGAGCGGTTGGTGCTTCCTGACGCAGTCAACAAGGAATCGCTTGAGGCTGCCATCGATCGGATGGGCAATTACCTGGTCTACCGACAGAATCTGAACGGCGCTTTTTCGCACGAATACATTCCCAGCAGCGACAAATACGTGACTGTC